>JARRKF010000013.1:0-15966 GCA_037388405.1 Ignavibacteriaceae bacterium
GCTACCTTATCGATAAGTATAATGATTCTATTAAAGGCAACTCAAAACCTGATAAAAAATAAGTTCCACAATGGTTAATTCTTCCACTTATCATTTTTCCTGCTCTTATTCTTATAGCAATTATTACTTTAGTAAGTATATAAAAACAACTTTTCGGTAATCAATATGAAAAATTTAATTTTGTTTCTACTATTCACTCTCCCTTTGCTTGCCCAAACTAAAGCTGAAGATGTTCAATCCTTTTCACTTGCAAATGGAATGAAGGTATTTGTACTGGAGGATAATTCAATTCCTAATGTAGCAATGTACTTTATGTACAAAGTTGGTTCGCGAAACGAGTATCCCGGGATAACCGGCATCTCTCATTTTTTTGAACATATGATGTTCAATGGTGCTAAGAAATATGGACCAAAGGAATTCGATAGAGTGATGGAAGCGAACGGAGGATCGAACAATGCATACACATCACAAAATGTTACTGTATACCAGGATTGGTTTCCCAATCAAACAATGGAGGTAATGTTTGACCTTGAATCTGACAGGATTGAAAATCTCAATTTCGATTCAGTAATGATAGAAAGTGAAAGAGGCGTTATTCTTTCTGAAAGAAGCACGGGTTTGGAAAATGATCCGATGGAAGAGTTATGGAATCAGGTTCAGGGTACAGCATTTTATGCACATCCCTACCGTTGGCCGATAATCGGTTATGAGTCGGATATAAAAAACTGGACAAAGCGGGATCTCGAGAATTATTTTCATACTTATTATGCACCAAATAATTGCGTTGTAGTTGTAGTGGGCGATGTAAAATTTGATTGGGTGAAATCACTATCTGAAAAATATTTAGCACCGATACCATCAGGTCCGAAGCCAAGAGACATACATACAATTGAACCAGAACAGAAGGGAGAAAAAAGAGTTTTCGTAAAACGCGATGTGCCTTCTCCGTATTTGTTATTCGCTTATCACGTCCCTCAATCAGGTTCGGATGAGTACTATGCAATAGATCTTCTCGAATCGATTCTTTCGTCCGGAAGAACTTCTCGTCTATATAAATCGATTGTTGATGAAAAGCAACTTGCAATTGATATCGGAACTAACTACGATCTTGCATTTGATCCTATCGTTATGTGGATTTATGCAGTTGCAAATCAGAATATAAATGCCGATGATCTTGAGAAAGCTATCCTTGACGAAGTAGATAAGATTGTAAAAGAAGGCGTAACAGATGAAGAATTGCAGAAAGTGAAAAACCAAAAACTGATGAACTTTTACAGGAGGATGGAAACAATAAACGGCAAAGCAAATACAATATGTAATTATGAATTATTTTTTGGTGATTACAAAAAGCTTTTTTCAGCACCGGATGATTACGCAAAAGTAACCAAAGAAGAAATCCAGCAAGTTGCTCAAAAATATTTTACAGAGGAAAACAGAACAGTTGGAATAATGCAGTCAACAGAAATGGGAGAGGAGAAAGAGACCCGAAACAGATAGCACCTAGAACTACGCGGGAATGGATATATGAAAGTATGGTTGTATTTTTAAAACGGAGCATACACTCATACATTTATACACTCATACTAGTAATGGTATTGAGTTCATTTTCCTTCGCTCAGTTTCAATTGCCCGAATATGAAAAATATACACTACCAAACGGACTAACTCTTTATCTTATGGAGCAGCAAGAAGTTCCTTTGGTTTATGTGAACGCTGTTTTTCCTGCGGGTGCTGTTTGGGATGGCGAACAGAATGGTATTGCAGCATTGACTGCTGACGCACTCTTATTCGGATCAAAAAGTTATACTAAAGATCAGATTGAACAGAGTTTTGATTTTCTTGGTGCAAGTATTTCAGCTAATGCAGGAACTGAAGCAGCTAAAGTTTCTATATCATTCAAAAAAGATGATTTCGAAAAGCTCTTTCCAATATTTGTGGATGTAATTAAGAATCCAACTTTCCCTCAAATCGAAGTTGAGAAACGTAAACAAAGATGGATTGCGGAACTAGAACAGGATCGTGAAAGTCCCAGAAGGGTAATCAGAAATTATTTTAATAAGTTTCTCTTCGGTGATATGCCTTACGGTAATCCGATTGATGGGACAAAGAAATCAATTGAGAAAATTACACCGGATGAGCTAAGAGGATTCTACAATCTTCATTATCCATTGTCGATTGCCTGCATAGCAATTGTTGGTGATTTCAATACTAATGAGATGAAAGCCAAAGTTGAAAGCTTCTTTCCGTCAATTCCCAAGGTTGATGTTCCGATGCTTCCAAAAGATTTAACTGATGAAGTTGAGCTTCCCACAGGTAACAGAGTTCTTCTTGTGAATAAAGACGATTCCCGCGAGACAACTTTTATGATTGGCGGGAAAGGAGTTGCATGGAATAATCCTGATTTAATTCAAATTGATGTGGTTAATACAATTCTTGGAGGAAGATTTACTTCCTGGCTTAATACTGCACTTAGAATTAATTCAGGACTTACTTACGGTGCACGAAGTGGGTTTACACACTACAAGTACAATGGAATTTTCTTTGCTTACAGTTTTACAGCAACAAAAAATACAGTCCAAGCTATAGATCTTACATTACAGGTTTTAAATCGTCTTCATAAAGAAGGAATAGACGAGCAGACTCTTAATTCTGCGAAGAATTATATGAAAGGACAATTCCCACCAGATTATGAAACATCGGGTGAGCTTGCTGATCTCTTAACAACAATGTTTTTTTATGGTTTGAATGATTCTTATATAAACGATTTTGAAAAAAATGTAGATGCAATGACGGTTGGGAAAGCCAAAGAAATTATTGCAAAATATTTTCCGGATGAGAATCTGCAGTTTGTTTTAATCGGTAAAGCCAATGAAATTAAAGATGCGATAACGAAATATGGAAAAGTAACAGAGAAGAGTATTGATGAGGATAGTTATTAAACTTTTGAAAGTAGAGACGCATTATTATGCGTCTCTACTATAGAATGAAGGGGCTATTTAAATATCAATATACATTCCTTTTTCTTTTATTACCGTTGAAATGGCTTCCTTTAAATCTCCTTCAGCTTCCACAAGAATCAATTCCTCATCGTCGAGACTGATTACAAATAATCTATTCAAAGTTTCGCTTGGATTTTTTCTTACGTAAACTGCAGCTAGTTCATTTTCATCACAAGTTTTCACGATTGACTTCCATCCGCTTTCTGACATTTTACTCTCGATTTCTCTGAGCGTGTTCATATCAGGAGAATTACTTCCCCGCAATTTTTTATAAACACCAACCTGAACAGATGAAACATCATCAAGAAGGTCGGCGGCAATATCTTCTTCAGTATTAGCATCAACAATCCAGCTGGAAACAGTTATTCCTACAGATCCAATTGAGAACTGCACTTCTGATTTATAATCTCCACCAAAAGTTTTGATCACTTTATTCCTGATTTCAGAAAAGTCTTCATTAACTCCTATACAACCGCTCAGGAATAAAGGAAGAAATAGTATCGGTAGAAAAATTATTTTACTTTTCATTGTTCTCTTCCTTTTGGTGCTTTATTCCTTCAAGATGAGGAATGTTAAATTGTTTTCCCAACTTGCCAATTGCCGCAAGATCTATTGTTCCGACAATATTTACAAAAGCAGCCTCTTCATCGTTGTCAACAGAAGTAACCACAAGTCCGATAATCTGTTTATTGCTATTCTGCTTTACATATACATTAGCGATTTCATCATCACTTCTTGATTTTACAATTCTCTTCCAGTTTGAGTTCATAAGCTTTGAGTCAATATTGTTTACTTTGGCTTCAAGCTCGGCTTTGTTGCCATCTTTTACTTCAAATACATTTGCTTTTACTAGCTTGAGGCCCTTAAGTATTTCCATCACATTTGGGTCTTCATCAGTGGAAATTTCAGCCAGAACGGAAAGCAAGTCCTCATCAAGAGTTACTTCGGTAACACCTGTTGACTTTTCAAATTTAGCCAAGTCGCCAAAATCAACATATCCTGGTTCTTTTGTTACATCGCTGGTCTGTGCGAAAAGATTAAGAGCAAATACTAAAATTAATACTGGTATTGTTTTGATGGTTTTCATTTTATCCTCCGATTAAAATGTTATTTACTAAAAAATATCCGCGACTTAAATTTTTATTTACTTGATTATTTAATATTTCATTACTGAAATCTTTTTCTGCTTTTTCAAATGCTTTCCCGACAATTGCAATTGATTCTCTGAACTGCTTTTCCGCAAGCTCAATTTCTGCTTTGGAATATTTGTGAGTCGGTGTCGGATTTCTAAAAAGAATAAAAGAAACTAGAGCAATAGAAATCACAACTAATGTGATTGCTGGTATAGCTTTCTTTCCAAAGATTAGAGCGATTATATAATACAATCCCGATAACGAAGAGCCGTTATCTGTTTCCTTTGTTATACGATTTCTAACTGATTTTATAATTTGATCGGATATATTTTCTTGCTTTATAGTGTGAACGACATTTGCAGTTTGTTTGTACTCTTGAAGAATCTCATTAACTCTTTTATCTGATGATGCCAGATAGCTGACATAAATTCGGTCAACAATGCTTGCATCACCATAGGCTACTTTGATGATTTTATCAGTCAATTTTTTATCTAAATTATTTGATTCTTTCTTTTGCATAATGTTTTAATTCTTTCTGAAGCTGTTTTCTTGCTCTTAAGATGTTTACTTTAACAGTATTTAGAGGGACATCCAATATTTTGCTTATATCTTTGTATTTGAATTCTTGAAGTTCATATAGAACAAATGGACTCTTAAATCTTTCAGGTAGTCTTTCAATAGCTTCTTTTATTTCTTCATCGGTTATTTTTTTATTTGTTAATTTCTCCGGATTAACTTCTATTTCTTGATCAACTATTCCCTCGTAAGAGTCTTCTCCCAGTTCAATCTCGTAATGATTTATCCTCTTATTTTTTCTTAAATAATCTAAGCACAGATTATGAGTTGTTCTCATCATCCATCCCTTTGCAGCGAAAAAGTTGAATTTATTAATATTCTCCCACGTACGAATCAGAACTTCCTGGGCAATATCCTCTGCGTCCATTTGATTCTTCATCATATAAATGGCGTAATTAAAAATCTTGTTTTTATATTGTTTGACTAAATAATCAAACCTTGCTGAGCCCATCATTTACATCTAAAGACGAAGTTGATTTTGTATTTGTTACAAAAAAGCGGATAAATTCTTAAAGAGGTAGTTTAATAATGAAGGAAGGATAAAATTGCTTTTTAGCGGTTTATTTTATCTGAAATAATATGCAACGCCAATCTGAACAGCAAGAAAGTTTAATTGAGTTTCATTTAACGAATAGTAAAAAGAATCATTAAATTGTGTTTCATTCACTGAGTAATAGAAGGAATCATTAGCATATCGAATTGATTCGCGGTCGAGCAGCTCAACATTTGAACTCATAAGATATCTTCCCTTTAAATCTAGGTATAGGGAACCATTGCCATTATCACCACCGATTAAGAATTTTATTCCTCCACCTACTCCATAAGTCCATGCCCAATCATCAACGTAAAGATTTACCGGCATGTAATCCAGAGTGTAAATATCTGAATTTGAAAAAATATAACTTCCCCCGAAAAATGTTTCAATGTAAGGTTTAACTTTTCCTTCGGGTGGTTCAAGCTGGAAGAGAAGATTAATGCTACTGTAATTGTTTGCACGGTTTCCGCTCAAGTATGTCTCGTTAGTATATGGATCGTCATAAAAATATAATCCCTGTCCGAAATATGAAAAAACTATTCCCATTGCAAACGGTTTTTGTTTTGTCGGAGAGAAAAATAAAATTTCAAGATTGGCACCATATCCTGCATCTTTGTCAAAATCTCTAAATTCATTTATAGGGATCGCTGTTGTAAAATAAAAACTCGCTGATGGTTGGGCGTTTATATTGCTTAAAAAGATCAAAATTATTAGAGTTGATAATATTATTTTATGTAGCTTCATTTCTTTATCCTTTAATTCTAAACAATATAACCCAAATTCCTTGCCTTAAATCTTAACAGCATTGATGGTAAAAGATCAGTTCAAATCTTATAAAAAGGATTAAAAAATGAAGGAAATAGTGTTTGACAATCATCAATAATTATTGATTGGTGTATACATATTTATTCAGTTGGTGTAACTGAAAACGACAATTTGATGAGGGTCTATTATTTTATTCTTTGAGGTTGATTTTGTATTCTCAGGGCATTAGCGAAAGGGATTTCTTATCAGGTTTTTATCCAGTTTATTTTATCCTGATTTTCAGTATTACTTGCTTCCTGTTTTGTAATTTCAACTTTTTGTTCGCTGGAAACTCTCCTTATTCTGATCAGATTCTGTTCTTGCTTTATCTTATCAATTATACTTTCATATTTATTAATAGCTGTCTCATATTTTTTTATATCTTTTTCCAGCTTTTCCTTTATCGAAACAAGTTTGTTTATATCCTGCCGGTGCTCTTCGTGCTCTTCTTTAATTTTATTTATTGAAGAATAAAGTGAGGATAGTTCATTTACAGATTGCTCAATCTTATTATTCAATTCGTTTAGCCGGTTTTCGTATTCCTTTTTTTCATTTTCTGATGAATCATTCTTATAATTTATTCTGTTAAAATACGTATCCGTTTTTTTACCAAATTCTTTTAATGTGTTTTCAAACTCGAATAATTTTTCTATTGTCGAATCAATTTCCGGATTATTTTTATCATTGTGCAGAATTTTTTCAAAACCTTTGTCTCCAGGGAAAGATGCAATTTTTCTTATTTGCCGCCACTGATTTTGAATTTTTTCGATCGTTTTCTTCAAAATCTCAGCGGTATCCTGATCAATAAAAAGTGCTTGTTCTATATTGTTTAATGTTGATTGCTTTTCTTCAAGAATTTTGTCCTTCTCCTCAACATCTATTTCTTTTTGATTAATAATTTTTTCCAGATGTATCTTTTGATTATACATCTCACTTATATAAGTACTGTAATATTTAATTACTCCTGAGAATCTTTTTGCTGATAATCCGCTTCCTTGCTCGATGTCGTTTTTAAGCTGTGCAAGTATTGTTGTAGTTTCTTTAAGCTCGTTAAGATATTCTTCCAGACTTTTAATCTCTTTTTCGTTCTCTTTAATTTGATTCTGAATATTTCTCTTTAGCAAATGCTTTTTATCAATTTCTTTACTTAAAGCTGAATATTCTTCATCAAGTATGTCAAGACTATTATTCAAATCAGATAGTCTTGCGGTAGCAATCTGAATTGACCTGTTCAAGTCTTCAAGCGATTCTTGCTTAAAATCTATTTCTGCACTTATTTCTTCCTCTTTATTTGTAACCGCACTCAACAATTCGGTTCCGGCTTTATAATCTTCCACTAAAGATTCTAATTGTGTCTTTTGATCTGAAATTTGCTTATGTAATTCGTTTATCTGATTTTTTAATGAAGCTTCTTCTTCAGATAAAATTTTAATCGATTCTTTAATTCGGGCTTCTTCTTTTAGTGCTTCTTCATTTTTCTCATTTTCGTAGAAAATTTCTGCAGGTTTAACAACCTGGATTTCCTTTTCATTTTGCGAAATCAATTTTTGCTTGTCGATAAGTTTTTTGATTTCGACTTTTCTCTTTACAATTTCGAGCCGTAAAGTTTTTTCAACTTCCTTAACTTCTTTATACTTTTGATTAATAGTCTGTAATGTGTTTTCTAATTCGAAAGTTTCTTTTTTTATCGTGTCTCTTCTGTTTTCAGCAGCATCAATTTCTCTTTGAAGTATAAATTTTCGGTTGGTAAGCTGATCTAGATTTACGTTTTCGCCGGATGAGATTTTCCCCGAATCCTGAAATGCATTATTTAAAGTAAAAATCTGATTTTCTTCATCAAGCTTCATCTCACGAAGCTGTTTTATTTCATAAGAAATTTTTTGTATTTCTCTGTTTAATTTGTTTTTTTCGTTTTCGAGTGTTTCTAAGGTATGTGCTGTTTGATCTTTTTAAACGTTCTTCCTTTGCACTAAAACCATCTAAAAGCGTTCTCAGTTCTTCATTTTCTGTCTCAAGTTCTTTTATTCTTTTAGGTCCCCAATTAATCATTTAGGTTCCTTCCGCATTTAATTGGGAAAATTCGAACGAATTGAATTTGAGCTTGCTGCAGTAAGAATGTCTGAGCATATTATGGTATGATCATATTTTAAAGAAATAAAGTATTACCCTCAATAAAAATTAGATATTAATTTCCTTAGAATCAATATAGCAAAGGGGAGGTTGGTAAAAAAATTATTTGAATATTATTTGTGCGTATGCCTTACTTATGAGGCTAGTGGTGGAAGGCATGTAATTTTAAATCTTACCTTCTTTATAAAGTTTCCTTAATCTCACTTTTTCAAGCTGGCGTTCAATTATAAGATCTGCGAGTGATGCAGGAATGTAGTCCTTATTCTCTGCCGAAAAGAGTTCGCTTAGTTTTTCCTCACTGATATCAATTTTATATAGTACATTCACCAGCAGGTCAAATTTTTCTTCCAGCAAATGTTTGAGCTTTGAAGTGAGATATTTTCTGAAGTCTTCCAGAGTATCAATATCTGCGGAGGGGATTAAAGAATTTTCTCCACTTACAAAGAAATCTTTTTCAACAAACTTAACTACTTCGTTTACCTGTTTTCTTTCTTCCTACATAATACAAATAATTTTGTTAATTGGTTTTTAAAGAAATTCTTTCTCTGTAAATTTTTATAATTCTATATGAACCATATGCGACAAATGGAGCAATAAAAACATCAATAGAATAATGCACATGCTGCAATAATACAGCTATGCCTACAATAAATGTAGAAATTAAGAAAATAAATTTCAACGCTTTCTTTTCTGTTAGAAGGAATAATAGAAATAAAGTTGCTGTATGCCCTGAAAAGAAAAGATCTTTGGTCAGGATTTCTCCTTTTCCAAATAGCTGAACAAAAGGATCATTTAGTAAAAGTAGCGATTTAGGTGGTTCCAGTGGAACAAGATACATAGCTATTGTTCTGAAGATAACCATCAAACCATATGCTTGTAATGCTGTGATTAATTTATCCGGCTCTTTTGCAACACTAAAAAGAAATAGAATCAGAGATAAGTAAATTAATGAAAATGTGAGCCAGGTAAGGTCGATAGGAGAAAAGGTGTTTAACAGGGGATCGGGAAGCACTACTCCATTTCTTTTCTCAACAAACTGAAGGAATTGAGAGAAAGAAATCATTATCATCGCAAGAAAAATTATAGTTAGTATAAACTCGCTTCTGTTTCTTTTAATTTTGAAGAATGATTTCCAGTTCATTAGTTAAAAGAATTAGTTGAACTTACTCAAAAAATATGGAAGCATCTGCCGCCAGGTTGGCCATTCATGCTTTACATCGTGACCCCATAAATCGAGCCAATGGTTAACTCCTTTTGAATGTAAGATATCGGATAATCTCCTTGAAGCATTAGGATCTTCGTAATCTCCTTGCCCGGATGCTAAGATGACTTTCCCTTTTCTCATTTTATCCAGCATATATTCATCATTCCATCCTGGCAAATAGTGAACGGGAGAGTTGAAGTGAACATTTTCATCAAAATAACCTTTGCTGTAATATTTCAAATCGTAAGTGCCGCTCATTGCTATAGTCCCGGAAAAAATATCAGGACGCCTGAGGAAATTATTAACTGCGTGAAGAGCGCCAAGTGATGCGCCAGTAGTAATTATCGGTACCAAACCTTTCGAATGATTATGAATAAAAGGAACAACCTCTTCTACTACATACTTATTATACTGCTGATGACGAATTGCTTTATCTGCAGGATGCATATTGTTGTTAAGCCAGCTTTCATTGTTGATGCTATTGATTGAAAAAGCTTTTAATTTACCTTTACCTAGAAACCAGCCAATGGAATCTATCAATTTAAATCGTTCGTATTCTAAAAAATCTGCACCTGCTGTGGGAAACATTAAAAGCGCAAAACCGTAATGTCCGTAAACAACAAGGTCCATATCCTTATTAAGGTTTGGACTGAACCAGCGGTGAATTTCTCTGCTCAAATAGAACTCCAGATGTGTGTTTGTAATAAATAAAATTGGTAAAAGGAAACTAAATAAACGGGTTAAATTTTGAAAATTAAAAATTTACATTCGAGGTGAGATAACCAAAAATAAATACTATCTTTCACCATACTCAACACCATTTATGATTGCATATTTAAGAGTGTATCCACCAGTTCTCCAAAATGCAGCGCTATAGAATCCTAAACCTTTGACTATTTGGTAATCGGGCATGTCAGTTCCACAAGCTTGTTTTAAGTTACGCACCTTTCGTGACTCACCAAATATTTCATCAGTTTTAATACTAAAGCAAATGGAATAACAAGCTAGATAAGGCTCCATAAAAATATTGCTAGTAAATTTTTGACCAGCTTTAGCAGCCAAACTATCAATTATCATTTCTTTTTCTTCTAATGGAAAATACCTATAGACTAGTGCATTATTTTCATCTACTCTCTCATATCTGGTCTCAATATAAGACCCGTTTGGTAAATTACGATATACAGCGACATAATAATTTAGATTGCCTATTAAGGTATCAGAAACTATTTCAACTGAGTGAGTAGGTAAATTGTGATACGAATATTCCCAATAATTTCCAATCTCAAGAGGATAGTAATCAAGATATATATTGAAATCCTGAAGAGAAAAAGTAGCGTTTATTGTATCTTTATCTTTAATTGTGACAGAGACAGTGTCATCATCATATCCTTCGAGGTAAGCCGTAACTACATAATTACCAGCAGTAATGTCTTTAAGAATAAATTCACCATCTACACCAGTGTAAACTTCTATTGTTTTGGGGGAAGTGCTAATTTTTGCGTAATAGACAGGTGCATTTGTTGTTGCATCATAAACAAATCCTTTTATGGTCCCTTTATATACGTATAGTACCGGATTGGATTCAGGCTCATTTATGCAGCAAGTAAATAAACATAAGAATAGAGAGGAGATTGCAAATAATTTTATGTAAATCATTTTCTATTTCCTCGTTACTTTTTTAAAGTAAAATGTTTTATTGCAGAAACTGATTAAAACTTAATAACTTTGGAATTAAGATTCAACCAAATAGAATGCGCCAATTTAGCTAGTTGGCTATAATTCTTTGACTAATCCAGAATATTTCTTCTCTACTTTAAACCCGAATTTGTAAAAATACTCGGGTCTGAAGAATCCGGTTGTTACATATCTGAAATGTTCACTTTTTTGTCTTTTTAAGAATTCACCCATAATACTTTCGCTGATTCCTTTTCTTCTGTATCTGTTCGAGACTACAATCTTTTCCATGTGAATCGTCTGGTCGTCGGATCTTTCATAAAATAATCCACCGATAATAAATCCTCTCTCAGAAAGTGCAACTAGGAATCTGTGCTCCGGTCTGAAGTTGACGATAAGACTCGATTCGAGAAATAAAGCGTGCAGTCTTGAAATTTCTTTCGGCGAAATCGGATTCCTGATTGTGAAAGGATTACCATCTTCATCCATCAGTTGAACAACAAGGTTGGAAGTCTCCCCTTCGAAACTTTCTGCTTTCAGTAAAGCAGCAGTATCTTTTGGTTTTAAATACGGGTAGCTGAGTCTGGTTAAATAAAATTTTTCTTCCTCTGAAAGATTTGATATAGATTGAAGTTCAGAGTAAGCCTGCTGTGTCTCATCCGGACTTAACTCACCGGTTCGCTGCTTCAATGAAATTTTACTCAAAGCATTTTTCAGTTCAGGGGATGAATTGCGAAATGCTGTCTGCAGAAAGAAAAATGTTCTTGTATGCTTGAATTCTTTTTCAAGTTCAAAAAGCTGGTAAGTTTCATATAGTTCATAAAGCATCTCTGCCTGCGCTGTCTGGTCTGCATCAGGATTAACTTTACTCCAGCGGAGAAATCTTTTAATAGCAAAGAAAAGTGATCTGGGAATAAATCCTTCGTTCTTTATACTTTTAATAAATTCTTCCGCACGGAACAAAATCTCTTTTCGTTCCGGAAGAGAATTATCAGCTTTAACTTCATCAATTAATTTTTGAATCAGCCCGATAGATTTTTCTTCACCCACACACTCAGTTGATCCCGAAAAGATATAATTCCAGATAGATTTTTTATCAAGGAATGTATATTTGTCCAGAGTTGATTTAACAAATAGTTTGTAAAATGTAACAAAGAAATCTTTTGCCGATGATGATTCAATTCTTTTGGAAACAGAATAAAGCAAAGTCCCTGTTTGGTAATCGTGTGTCGGAACTGTTATGTTTTCCGGCAACGGGTTTTCAAGCTGTATCTTGTAATTAGTTATAGACCAGAAGTTTGTGTATGCAGTACTCGCATTCCAGACAAAATGCGGCCAAAGTTCAAACAATCTTTGACGGATTTCCGGTTCATCTCTTTTGCTTTCTCTTTCCAAATATTTTGCAACACTATCACGCGGAACAAATGCTTCAGTCCATAATTCATATTCTTCCCAGTATCCCCCGAAGTGCGGAAGTAATCGCTCGCCATGTGTATTTGCTCCGGCGAGTATAAGCCATTTAATTTCTTCTCTGACCTTTGCAGGAGGAAATTTTTGATTAAGATGCAGAGTCAAGTCAAATGCACCGCGTAATCTTGTTTGAACTGTAATTCTATAAATTGATTTGTCAGGACGTGAATCGAGTAAGCTTATCCAGATACCGCCGGGTAAAATATCATCGAGTCTTAACAGCAAGCTGTTTGAAAACATGAACACAGCTTCTCTAAGCATGGCAGTTTTCATTATAGCATTCTTAATTCTTACTCTGTCTTCTGCATCAATAACTTCTTCAAAGATTAAAACATCTTCCCAGTCATACTCATCGCCAGTTTCAACATCTACAGCAAGTCTCTGGCTAGGTCCGAGCCATTCTCTGAATCCGGTATTTAAAGTTTCCAGACTTTTTTCAGCCATCAGTTTTAAATCATGAATCTCTGAGATGTAAGCAAATCGCATAAGGAATCTTCTAACTCTTCTAAAAAGCTGCGGATGAGTAACACCATAAGCCGTAACAAGCTCAAAGAAGTGACGTAAGTTTGAATTTCTTAGTGAATCTTCGTCGATAAGTATTTGTGATTCTTTTGTTATAAAGTTTTCTATGAAGTCGAGTCGTTTTTCTCCCTTGGAATTAACAGCGATTTCCTGAGCCAATTCAGTGTTAAGGAGATCTTTGTCATCATTAATAAATGATGAAAATAATTCGGCGAATTTTCTGTCATCGGTGCGTTTAATAAGTGTAACAAACTGTTTCCTTTTTATTTTATAATCAGATGTAATATTTGGTCTGGAAAGAATGCTGAAAGCAATCCTGTAATTGTTGTTCTTCGGATCATCAAGAATATTGTTAAAAAAGGTCAGAGCATTTTCAGTAAATGGTGAACTGTCTGATAAAAGAATTGCATAAGCAAGATGAATACCTTCAAGCGAATACTCAGATGAAGAAACAATTTTACTAAAATGGTCTAATTCACTTTTCGAAAGTTCAATTTTACCCGCAACGGAGTGAAAACTTATTCGTAAAGATTCTTTAAGTCGTCTGTGCCACTGAATAATTGAATCCCCTGTAAAATCAGTGAACCCTTTATTTCCAAGCCAAAGCATTGGGTCAATCAAAAATTTTTGTAAATCTATCGAATGAGAATTGATTAAATAATTAAAGCTGCCAATCTGGAAAACATTATCTGCCCCAGTTTTGTTAAGTTCAAGAGAAAGATTAAGCTTTGGAATAGAAATTCCATTTCCGTATGCAACGATGTCTCGACTCAAACACCCTTTTTCTCTAAGAAACCAGTTCGGAATTTTTACTTCGGTGTTGCCGACATAAACGGACGTTTCATTTTTAACGTACATCGATTCAATTAATTCCGAAAAGTTTTTCTCGATTACTTTTCGTTTGTAAGTATGCTTTGGTGTCAACTCTCCGTGTTTATCATCAAAAGGTCTGTCAATTAATCTGAAATCCAATATTCGTTCAAATGGGGCAAGAAATTTGTTTACAGTAACGATAAGAGAAGAAAAATATTCCAGCTTCTGCTTTTCCTCCATTTCGTGAAGTTGTGAATTTTTATCTTCATAGTTTGGAAATATCAGAACGGTGTTGAAGGCACGATGATCGCCTGCGAGGAAAACCTGTTTAACATTTTCAAAATCCCTGAAGAGGTTTTCAATTTTCTGAGGTGCAACAGTTTCCCCTTTTATATTTTTGTATATTTCTTTTTTCCTGTCGATTATCTGGATGAAACCATCTTCATCCATTTTCATTATGTCGCCGGTGGGAAGCCATCCGTCTTCAGTGAACGTTTCTGAATTTTCAATATCGTAATAACCAAGCATTACATAAGGACCTTTAACAAGAATTTCCCCATCTTCACCGAGCTTTATTTCAATTCCGGGCAAAGCCTTTCCGAGTGAGTTCGGTTTGTATTTTCTTACTGGAGTCATCGTTATTCCGCCGGTTGCTTCTGTCATTCCGAAACCACTCATCAACTCGACACCGTATTTTATGAAGAACTGAAAAATATCCGGGGGTAAATATCCTGCAGCAGACAATCCCCATTTTAATTCTCCGCCGGTTGCTTTGTCTAGTTCATTTTTTATTTTTTGATGTTCGTCAACTTCAATATCGACTTTACTTGTAATGTATTCATAAAGCTGCATCCATTTTTTAGGAATGCTGATGAAAACGGAAGGTTTAACCAGCTGCATATTTGAAATCATCGCTTCCACAGAAGGGTTTTCGAGAAAACAATATTCCGAAGCCCAGAAAACACAGCCCATCATTTCAAGGTATCTTCCGAAAGTATGATACAGCGGAAGGAAACAAATGAACCTGTCTTCATCACCGATTTCAGGAATAGCCATCGCACGGCAAAATCTTTTGTAAACAATATTCGTTTGTGAGAACATTATTCCTTTTGGTTCACCCGTCGTTCCCGATGTATACATTATTGTTGCGAGTGCGTTTATATCTATTTCTGTTTCTTCCGCTTGAGGTTTTGCATTTCTTAAAAAGTCGGTGAAATTAATAACCCAGTCCTCACCGGAGTTTCCTTCCAGAAGAATTACAGTCTTTAAATCCGGCAGCTCATTTTTTATTGATTTTATTTTTGAAAGCTGCTTTTCATCGTGTGCAATGAGGAGTGATGCTTTGCTCTGCTTCAAAATAAATTTTATATGCTCGGTTACAGAGTTGCCCGGAATCATAACGTTTACAATTCCACCGGTCAGGCAGGCGAGATCGAGCAAAGCCATTTCAAGACAGTTCTCCAACAAGAAAGCGACTTTAGTATCATTGTTAACAAGAGAGTATAACGCCTGCTGATACTTTTTAATAATTCCTGCTGACTTTTCCCAGCTATATTCTGTAACCTTATTTCCATTGATCACTTTAAAGAGAGATTTATTCTTATAGCCTCTTAATCTCTGGCTGAAAAGAATTCTTGTGTTGTAATCACTCTTTAAAATCAATTCGTGAATTAGAGGCTCCCACTTTTGCTCATTATAGATTCTTTTTAGCAATGAAGAAAAACGGAATAGGTTTAAATATTCTTGCGTGATTTTTACAAAAGTTTTTGTTGATTTGGTTAGTTGTTCATTTAAAAACACACCGAAGGAGAAATAGACTTCCGTATCAATTTCTTCCATAAACTTCTTCGCAAAATCCGGTTTAGCTGCAGCAATTAAAATCCTGAGCAAGCTTTCTGCTTCATTGCTGTTCAAACTTCTTTCTCCCGATGAAATTTGTTTGAGTGTTTCAGTTAAGCTTTCTAATTCTTCTTTGGTGTCCTTCTTCCCGAATGAAGTTATACCGCTAATAAATTTTTCAGTCGTTGACAGAATATTTTCTAAAATTCCTTTTTCTTCCATACTTGTTGCTTGTTTTTAATTAAATGAAATAATGACGTTAAAATA
>JARRKF010000014.1:0-11659 GCA_037388405.1 Ignavibacteriaceae bacterium
TGATGGCGAAGTTCCGGTTGAGTTAACTTCATTCACCGCAACTGCAAAAAATAATTCTGTTGTATTAAATTGGAAAACATCAACCGAAAAAAACAATCAGGGATTTGAAGTTCAGAAGAAAAACGGAAATGTCTTTTTCACTATCGGATTCGTAGAAGGTAAAGGAACAACAACGGAACCTCAGCAATATTCTTACATTGATAAAAATCTCGAAAATGGCGTTTACGAATATCGATTAAAGCAAATTGATTTTGATGGAAGTTTTCAATATTCGGACGTTGTTAATTCAGAAGTCAACTCTGTAATGGAATTTCGGCTTCAACAAAACTATCCGAATCCTTTTAATCCATCCACGAAGATAAGATTTTCAGTACCTGAGAAAAATTTTGTTAATCTTTCGGTTTTTAATTTGATGGGAGAAAATGTCATAGAAATAGTAAATGAAGTAAAAGATTCCGGTGAATATGAAGTTAGTTTCAATGGGTCGGATTTACCATCCGGGATTTATATTGCGAAAATAAGTTCAGGAGAATTCAATAAAACAATCAAAATGTCATTGCTGAAGTAAAGGAAATTTATATGTGGCGGATTCTATCATTAAGTATTTTAATTGCTATTCTATTTCTCGTTAATGCTTGTGATGAGGAAAAAGTAATAACTCAGGAAACATCTGTTGATGCAACAAACAATGGATTTCAGTCAAAAGCAGTTGCAGAAATTTTTGCAAATAATTGTTCAACATCCGGCTGTCACGAAGACAGCAATCCTGCAAGTGGATTATCATTAAAGAATTTTTCTGAATTGATGAAAGGAAGTTCCAATCGTTCAAATGGCACTATAGCTGATTATGGTGGTGAAGTAATAATTCCATTCAGACTTCAAGAGAGCCTGCTCTACCAAATGATAGCCGGTAATGTCACACCAATTTCTCCCCACAATAATATTTCTTTAAGCCAGGCTGATATCGATTCAATTAAAAATTGGATTGAAAATGGTGCAAGAGATTTTAACGGAAATATTCCATTTTCAAATTCGTCATCATATAAGGTTTTCGTTTGCGACCAAGGAAGTGATATGATTTCAGTAATCGACGGTAGTTCAAATGTTGTTTCAAGAATAATTGATGTAGATTACATTCCTAATCCAGATTCACCTCACATGGTAAAAGAAAGAGGTGATTATTTCTATGTCACTCTTATCGGAGCTGGTAAATTCCTAAAGATAAGTAAGCAGAATTATGAGATTGTTGGTGAAGTCGATGGCATAAAAAAGGCGGGTATGATTCAGATTTCACCGGATGGAAACAAAGTTTATGTTTCCAGATCATCCACATCAGATCCAATCTATAATTCAATTTATGTTATTAACATTAACAATATGTCTTTAATTAAGGAAATTGTTCTTCCCTGGCCTGTTAATGGAGTTCCCCATGGTTTAGCACTAACACCTGATGGTAAGAAGCTTTATGTGGCTAATCTTACATTAAGTAGAATAGGAATTGTCGATGCTGAAAATGATGATGCAACTGGCGACATAGGATTGCCTCCGGGAACTGAACCAATGCAGACAATAATTTCTCCTGATGGTGATTACTTATATGTATCCGCAAGAGGTACAAGCAAATTAATGGTTTTTAATACGCAGACCGATACTTTAATCACACAGATAGATGTTGATGGGATGCCAATGCAGATTGCAGTTACGAGTGATGGCAATAAAATTTATCTTGGTTCAATGATGATGCATACTGTAAATGTAATTCAGAAAAATGGTAATACTTGGACAAGAATTAAACAGATTTCCCACGCTGGATTTAATATGATTCACGGATGCGACATTACCTCTGACGATAGATACGTTTATGTTTCCAGCAGAAATACTGACGGAATGTCGGGATAATTGATACCCAAATTGACGAAGTAGTTAAAATAATAGAGATTGAGCAGTTTGGCTCGGGATTAGTGGTTGAAAAAACAAATTAAAAATTAGTCAGTATTAATTATAAGCCCACTTTTTGTTGGGCTTTTTTTATCTTTAAATAAGCTAATAAAAAAATTTTTAAACAATTCAAAATGGTAAAATGCGAAAAGTCATTTATCCAGGTACATTCGACCCTGTTACTTATGGACATATTGACCTCATTAAACGAGCAATTGAACTTTTTGATTCGGTAGTTGTAACTGTTGCAATTAATCCGGGTAAAGCCCCTCTTTTCACCACTCAGGAAAGAGTAAATATGTTAAGAGAAAGTTTAAAAGATTTTCAGAATGTTTCGGTTGATTCATTTGACGGGTTGGTTGTGGACCATGCAAAAATAGTTGGGGCTTCCGCAATTTTAAGAGGATTACGTGCAGTAAGTGACTTTGAGTTTGAGTTTCAAATGGCGCTGATGAACAGGAAACTTGCGAACGATATAGCAACTGTGTTTCTTATGCCGCATGAAAAATTCACATATCTCAATTCAACAATTATCAGAAACCTAGCAAGCTTACAAAGTGATGTGAGTGATTTTGTTCCCCCCATTGTTCAGGAAGCTCTGAAGAAAAAATTCCTAAATTCTTAACCGGTCCGGATTTTAATTTAAAATTGAAAAGGTGTCATCGACACCTTTTAAATTGATTCTAGCCCTAAAATCTCTCAACTCAGAAAAACAATAGTGACCAGTAAAAACAAAGCGCTAAATACAAAACTTGTTATTATTCTTACTAATGTTGTAGAATACGCCATTTGTGACCCAAAAATTTGTTGTTAAATACCTGCTTTTTACAAGTATTATACCGTAATCTGCCAGCAAAATTTTTCATTTTTATAATTTTTTGCCTTAATTTGATGTAAAATCTACAATATCTCAAAGTAATTTGTGGAAGGATAATTTGAACTTTATAGATGACAAGAGGCAATTTAGTCACATTCCACTGTGGTTTAAAGAATTCTATCAATTTTTATTTCACCAAATTGGTTTTTGAAATATTTACAAATTTTTCTGAAATAAAATTTTAACTATAAGTCTCTCTCAAAAGACCTGTACATCAATTTCATTTTCACAATTATTAGGAATATTTTTTCAAAGTATAACGAAAGAACAATCATACGAAGACTTAAATTTTAATGTGATAATTAGCATTATCCATTGAAATTACTTGCTTATCGATACCGTTACGAATAATTTTCAGTTATAAATTTTTATGATTATTATATCCATCAAACCACAGGGCTGAAATATGAGTTTAAGTCTTATCGCTAAATCAATAAAGCCCTCCCCTACGCTTGCACTCAACGAAAAGTTTGCAATTCTAAAGGAGAAAGGTGATCCTGTTATTCACCTTGGGGGAGGCGAACCAAAAACAAGAGTGCCAATGGAAGCAATAATGGCAACAGTTTCACACGTTAATACAGGTGAGGTTCGTTACGCACCTGCTGACGGAATACCTGCGCTTAAACAAGCAATTATCCGATACACTGAAGAATTTTATGATAGGAAAGTTACACCACAACATATAATCGCTTCTGGTGGCGCAAAGCAAGCACTAATGGTTGCATTGATGGCAATACTTAATCCACAGGAAGAAGTGATTTTCCCCGCTCCATATTGGGTTAGTTATCCTGATATGGCAAGATTGATTGGTGCAGTTCCTGTTCCGGCATTACCAGAAGATGGGACTTTTTATCCGAGGTTAAAAGACATTGAAGACCGAGTCGGTTCTTACACTAAAGCTGTAATTATAAATAGTCCGAATAATCCAACCGGTGCGATGTACTCCGAAGAATTCATTTCGGATGTAGTCCAGTTTTGCGAGAAGAAAGATATCTGGTTGATTATGGATGACATTTATCATCGCTTAATATTTGATGGAAGAAAAATTATTAATCCTTACAAATACGCAAAGAAGCAGGATGAAAATTCCAAGTTGGTTATAGTTAATGGCGTCTCCAAACAATATGCAATGACAGGATTTAGAATCGGCTGGGCTGTTGGTAATAAAAAAGTAATTGAAGCAATGAGCAATATCCAGGGACACCAGACATCAGGTCCTTCAGTGCTTCTACAGAAAGCTGCTGTTGGTGCACTCAACGGAATTCAGTCAAGTGTTGAATCTTTAAGAGTTACTTTAGAAAATAACAGAAATGTTATGATAGATTTGCTTCATTCATTTGAAGGAGTTAAAGTAACAAAACCGGATGGAACATTTTACTGCTTTGCTGATTTTAGTGTTTACAATAAAAATTCGAATCAACTTTCCGCTTTCTTAATTGATAAAGTTCAGGTACTTACTGTTCCCGGTGCTGAATTCGGACTAGAAGGCTATTTAAGATTAAGCTACTGCGGAACAATAAAAGACATACAGGAAGGAATTGAAAGAATGAAATGGGCTCTTGATCCAAACTCACCTAATGAACTTTATATTGGCGACAGAAAATTAGTGAGGGATTGGTCATGAAATATTTAGAATTCGATACTCCGGCAACAAAGCAGGCAATGGAGCTTGCTTCAGATTTCAGACTTAAAAATCAAGGATTTACTGAACTTGATCGTGTTTTCTGGAATCTCCCTGATGAAGCTCTATATGAAGAAGCAGTATTCAGGAATGAAGGAAAGATTTCAAAACAAGGACCGCTGGTTGTTAAGACAAAACCACATACTGCACGTGCAGCTTCCGATAAATTTGTTGTTGAAGAAGAAAGTACAAAGGATAAAATCTGGTGGGGAGTTTACAACCGTCCTTTCAGCCAGGAAAAATTTTCTTCAGTTATGGCAAGAGCAAAAGCTTATTGCCAGGGAGAAGAGCTCTTTGTTCAGGATGTATACGCAGGTGCTGATCCAGATTACAGATTGAAAGTAAGAGTTATTACTGAAAAAGCATGGCACAGCCTGTTTGCTAGAAATATGTTTCTTACCACCGAGAATCGTGATGAACTTAAAAATTTTGTACCCGATTTTACAGTGATCACTTTAGACGGATTTAAACTTGATCCTGCAATTGACGGAAGCAGATCACAAACGGGTATTATTTTAAACTTTGCTGAAAGAACAGCAATTATTGCAAACTCACTATATGGTGGCGAAATTAAGAAATCAGTATTCACTGTGCTCAATTTTCTTTTAACATTTGAGGATGTTCTCCCGATGCACTGTTCGGCAAATGTAGGAAAGAAAGGTGATGCTGCTCTGTTCTTTGGATTGAGCGGAACAGGTAAAACAACTCTATCTGCAGATCCAAATAGATTGTTAATTGGTGATGATGAGCACGGTTGGAGTTCTCAAGGAGTTTTCAATTTTGAAGGTGGATGCTATGCAAAAGTTATCAGACTTTCTGCAGAACACGAACCTGAAATTTATGCAACCACGCAAAGGTTTGGAACCATTTTAGAAAATGTTGTTTACGATCCTGTAAGCAGGCATATTGATCTCGATGATGATATAATCACAGAGAATACGAGGTGCTCATACCCGATTGAATTTATTCCGAATATTGTCCCCGAAGGATTCGTTCACTCGCATCCCAAAAATATCATCTTTTTAACTTGCGATGCTTCAGGCGTTATGCCGCCAATCGCCAGACTTAATCCAGAACAGGCTCAATATCATTTTATAAGTGGTTATACTTCAAAGATTGCAGGCACGGAAATCGGTTTAGGAATTGAACCGCAAATAACTTTCTCGGCTTGCTTTGGTGCACCATTTATGGTTCGTCATCCGTACGAATATTCACAAATGCTAAAGGAAAGAATGCTGAAACATAAAGCTAATGTCTGGTTAGTAAACACTGGATGGGTCGGCGGAAGGTTTGGAGTTGGTAAACGAATAAGCATTCGTCACACGAGAAACCTTTTAAATGCAGCATTAGATGGAAAGCTCGACAAAGTAAAATACAGAAAAGATAAGTTGTTTGGTTTTGAAGTGCCTCTCTCCTGTCCGGATGTTCCCGAAGATGTACTTGAGCCATCAAATAGCTGGGGAAATAAAGATGAGTATTGGAAAAAATACGATGCACTTGCAGCAAGATTTGTAGAAAACTTTAAACTCTTTGCTGACGGAACTGCAGATGAAGTAAAGAAAGCAGGACCAGTGAGGTTAAAAGTTTAATTCAACAATTGTATAGACGGGTCTTTGACCCGTCCTTTTATTTTATCGACACACCAATATAAAATTCTACCTTTGAACTATTTCGAAATTTCCCGTATATATAATCCACATCAATAAATTTATTTTGGATGAAATACTTCAGAGGAGATTATGAATAAACTAATTTTAATAACAGCAATACTTCTTTTTATCATTCCGATTAATGCACAAAAGACAACTGAAAGAGACAATGTTATTAATCTTCTAAAACAGTTTGACAATTCAGTTGCCAAAAAAGATTCCATGACTTTGAAAAAAATGTTAACTGACGATTTTATTGGTTCAGTGGCAAATGGACAGAGCTTTAATAAAAACAGTTATATAACATTTGTTTGTGGCGTGCACAGTAAAGCAAGGGAATTAAAGCAAGAGCCAACAAGTAGTTGGAACATAAAAATTGCGAGTGATTGTGCTATTGTTAACCGAACAGTCACTTATCTCTTTAGAACTTCGGGTAAAGAAAAACCTTCTGAGATAAAAGTTAAAAAACTAGAAGTCTGTCTAAAAATTAAGGGGAAATGGTTGCTGACTTCAATCCAGGGAACTGAGGTTCTTTAAAGTTAGTAGTAAAATTTTAATAATAAATTAATTTTGCTGTTATGAAAAATTTATATCGAATTCTGATTCTGTTCTTATTAATCACAATTTCATTATCTGCCCAAGATGAATTGAAAGAAATTAAAAAAGATACTGTGCTTTCATTCGACGATGAACCAATTGTTTACCAAGAAAATGGGACAGGAAAAACCACATTAGTATTTGTGCATTGCTGGAGCTGCGATAAAAGCTATTGGGCAAATCAAATTTCTTACTTTGGTAAAAAATATAAAGTGATTGCAATTGATCTAGCGGGACACGGTGAGTCAGGTATAGGAAGAGTTGACTATACAATTGAAAATTATGCAAAAGATGTAAAAGCAGTTATTGATAAAGAAAAACTTGATAATGTAATTCTTATCGGACATTCAATGGGTGGACCTCTTGTTTTAGCTGCTGTTGAATTATTAGGTAACAAAGTAAAAGCACTTATTACTATTGATACCTTTCAAAATATTGAGCAAAAATTTACACAGGAACAGCTAGATGGATTTTATAAATCTTTTGAAAAAGATTTTGTAGCTGCAACAAAAGAATTTGTAGAAGGTCTTTTCCCTGAAAATGCTGATAGTAATCTCGTAAATATGATTGCTGAAGATATGGCTTCAGCTCCACCAAATATTGCTTTAGCTTCATTCCGCAGTCTATTTAAATTTGATGAAGCTGCAAACTTTGATCAAATAAATATTCCTGTTCGATTTATCAATTCTGCTAAATTTCAAACTAATGTAGAAGCAGCAAAAAGACACATAAAAAATTTCGAATTGAAAATAATCGCAGGTGTCGGTCACTTCCCGATGCTGGAAAAGCCTGATGAATTTAATAGAGTTCTAAACGATTCAATAAATGAAATTGTGACTAATGATTGACATATTGAAACAACTATTCAAAAGTGACCTTGAAAAATTAAAAACAGAAATTTCTTCTTACAAAGATGAAATGAATCTCTGGAAAATTTCTGGCGATGTAAAAAACTCGGCCGGCAATTTGTGTCTGCATCTTTGCGGGAATTTACAACATTTTATTGGTGCTATTCTTGGCAACTCCGGCTATATCAGAAATCGTGATGCTGAGTTCAGCAGGAAAGATGTCCCCATTTTTGAATTAGTAGCTGAAATTGAAATAACAATAAATATTGTGCAAAGATCATTCGAGAAGCTGAAAGAAGATGATCTCAAAAAAACTTATCCAATAAATGCCTTCGGTTACGAAATGACAACAGAATATTTGCTTACAAATATGGCTACTCATTTCACCTATCACCTTGGGCAAATCAATTATCACAGAAGATTACTGGATCATTAATTTATTTGGCTAAATTTATTCACTGATTTTCCATCAATAAATTATAGTACTGAGTAAAAATTTATCCTTTTATTTATCCGCTCATCCGAAATTATTTAAATACTAAATATTTTCTTTGTCAATAGTGCATTCGGCTTTTACATTTAGGTTGTATTTTTTAAATATAAATCAGGAGGATAAAATGTTTAAATTCACGACCATTCTACTGATCGTATTCACAACGTCATTATTTTCACAAAATAGTTTGGAACTGATTCAGGAAGAGAACCAATCCGATGTTTTTGAAGGTAAAAATGGCATCGATTTAAATCTTGGTATTTATAATAATTCTGGCGTTACAAGCACGTCAATCTCAAGCTTAATAAACACAAACGAAGTAACAAACGCCACTGGAGGTTTCAGTGGATCAATATCATATCAGTATTGGTTCAAAAATTACTTAACATTTAGAATCGGTGTAGGAGCTTTAGTCACTAATGTTGAAACTAAAACTTATACGAATATTGACCCATATAGCTATACAGGAAAAGTAACTAATGAAGTTGCTACAGTTACATCCATTTTGAGTGGATTAAATTTTTATCCTTTGCAGCTTAGCAACGAAAAAAGAATTTTACCTCACCTGTCTTTCTCCGTAGGACCTTATATCGGAGTTTATAATAAAAGCGAAGTATTAAACAACTCAGTTATTGAAGAGACAACTGTTGAAACTGTGTTAGGTTGCAGAACTGGAGCAGGATTTGATGTACTAATCGGTTCAATCTTTAAACTGGGAGCCGATTTTGGCTACAATTTTCTTGCTGATTTTAATAAGCCAATTGGTTCTGAAACAAATTACAGTGGTCCTGATTATTGCATGACTTTTGGTTTTATCTTTTAATCAAATATTTTTGAGTACTTCTTAAAACAAAATTCAACACAACTTAAAAGAAAGCGGAGGTACTCTATGTTTCAGGAATTTAAAAAATTTGCCATGCGCGGCAACGTAATGGATATGGCAATTGGTATCATTATCGGTGCTGCATTTGGTAAAATAGTTTCATCATTTGTAGCTGATGTTATAATGCCACCTATTGGTTTATTACTTAGCGGGAGAGATTTTTCAAGAATGATGATAACTCTTAAAGAAGCAACTGAAGAAACTAAAGCTGTTACATTAAATTATGGCACTTTTATCAATACTGTAATTGACTTTATTATTATAGCATTTGCAATTTTTATTGTTGTAAAAGGAATTAACAGTATGAAGAAAAAAGAAGAGGAAAAACCTGCGGCACCACCAGCACCTTCTAAAGAAGAAGTTTTACTTGCAGAAATTCGTGATGAATTGAGAAAAAGATAGTCGATTCATATCTTTGAGCCACGGATATTTCGTGGCTTTTTTATTTAAAAGTAATTTTAATATGAAAATTTATTCAACTCTCATCATTCTAATTTCAATCATAATCATTTCTTCTTGCGAAAGAAAAGAATACACTGAAGAAGGAATTTTGCAGATTAAACGTGAAATTGATTCATTGCTCTATCATCCGGATTCTGAAGAACATTTTGATTGGGGATCTGCAACAGCTTATTCGACATTCAGGGCTTATTTCCATGACTCAAAACTGATATTTATTAATGAAGATTATCGATACAGAAAAGCTGGAGATTCATTCAACAGATATTACTTTAAAGATAGAAATATGCTCTATTTCATCGGCAAAGAAATTACCTATATGCCCGATAAAACATATCATAATACTGAAATGATGGTTGATCCTGATGGGAATGTAATAACTTATGATAACTTGGTTAATGGAAAACGAGTCGGTCTCTCCAATGAAGAGTTAAATAAAATTGTTGAACATGCGAAGGTATTAGAAAATATTGTTAAAACAAGAATGGATGCTAATACAAATAAAAAGTAAAAATTCTTTAGACTAATCGAATTATCTTTGCGCAAAATAATACCGGACGCCAAAAGTATAATTCATTGCACTTAAAGCGTCCGGCCTGTAAAAAGCATCACTTTCAGCATAATTATATTGTGCTTCAGCAAATGTAGATAAATTGCTTTCTTCCCATCTTTTTTCAGCAATTAAGCCACCAAATGCACCCCAAATTCTTTCATTATCAATACTTGAAATGACCACACCAGTTCTCAATCTTGCTTCTTGATTCACTACCATAAAGGTAAGACCACCATTTATTCCCAAAATAAATTCATCACTCATAATAAAGTTATAAAGCAATCCCCCATTTAAAATTAATTGAGTAAAAGAAGAATTGACTTCAGTCATTCCTTCAGTCAGTTGAATATTATTATTCAGATAGGTTGAATTATAAAACGACTGAAAATTTGATTGAGACGAGTATGCAGTTCGTACATAAAGAAAAAGATTTTTAGCAATAGGAAGAGGAATGCCAAAACTTCCACCAAAAGCAAAAGCTAATTGACTTTGTCCATCATTACCAGAAAAATTAGTTTTTGCAACGCCTGCCATTCCTGAAATAAAAGGTGAATTATTTTTTATATTCAGTTGAGCAAAAGTTAAAGTAAAGCTAAAGAGAAGTAAAACGAGTATTAATTTGTTATTCATATTTATCCTCTGAATTGTTCAAACGTAATAAATAAGTAACAATAAATCAAACTATTTTATCGATCTAAAATAAAAAAACGCTATTTCAGATTTTTTGCAATGTACTTTTCAAATTTAGTTCTTATTTCATTTACTGGAAAGATTTTGCAGCCTGTGATATAAGCATTGTCATTCCGCCAACAACCGAAGCACCCTGCTCTTCTGCAAGCTGAAGAAATTTTGTTTTAGAAGGATTATAAATTAAATCAAAAACGATCTGATCTTCATTAAATGATTCCGGTATATCCGTAATAGTATCGTCAGCATCCGGAACCATCCCAATTGCTGTTGAATTAATTATCAATCCAGAGTTACTTAGAATTTCTACATTATCCGGTGGAAACAGCTCAAAGGAACGAAAAGAGTCATAGCGCATTTTCATACTAAAATAATTTATAAGTGTATCGGCTCTTTGCTGTGTTCTATTAATTATGTTTATCTCCTCAGGTTTAAAATAACGAAGCAGAGTATATAGAACGGCTCGGGCGCTTCCACCTGCTCCAATCAAAGAAACTTTCGCACCTGAAATTTTTTCTTTATATGGAAGAAGTGTTTCAATAATTCCATTTGCATCAGTGTTGTATCCAATTAATTTTCCGTGATCGTTCACAACTGTATTAACTGCTCCTATAATTGATGCTTCCTCAGAAAGCTCATCAAGATATTTAATAATTTTTTCTTTATGAGGAAGAGTTACGTTCAACCCTTTCAAACCAAGAGCTAAAACACTATTAACAGAATTTTTCAGATTTTCTGGTGGAACATCAAATGCTAAATAAATGCTATTCAATTCCCTAAGCTGAAGAGAATAGTTCTGTAAAAAAGGAGAATAAGAATGTTTTATCGGATGACCGATAAGACCAATCAAATCAGTATTTGAAAAATAGGAATCGCTCAAATCAGGATCTGTAATTAAATTGCTTAAATTAAAATTGAATTGAAATAAGGACTAATTTTCAAATACTGATTTGATTGGTCTTATCGGTCATCCGATAAAACATTCTTATTCTCC
>JARRKF010000015.1:0-8086 GCA_037388405.1 Ignavibacteriaceae bacterium
TTAAGGAATTGATTTAGATAGCATAAATAAAAATTACTAGTGCAGTAGAAATAAATATTGCTGTTACCCAGTACCAGGTTGTAGCAATTTTTTTATTTTTATGCTTGGCTGCAACCGCTTCATAAATTGAAGCAATGAAAGGAGGAATTGCAATAGGCAAATAACCAATCGGTTCAGGCAAAATTCGCTTTGAGAAATATGCCATCACAATAATACAAATGCCAGTTGCTAGAGCAATTTGTATGTGAGGTGATTTTAATAGTTCTTTAAATTTTTGCATAATAGATTCTTAGTTAAACATTTTAAAATCTCAATTATTCATTACAGCCAAAATTTGAGTTGATGTAACTGTAATTGTTAGATTCATCGGATTTCCGCCATCCACACCTATTTGCTTACCAATACAATTAATCGTCAGAGTGATTCCCTACAATTGCGGAATATGTACCATATTCTGATGCCTGAAGATAAGAAGGTATGCCAAATCCGGTGAATGATTCACCCCCTCCTCCCATTGATACTGGTTTGTTATAATATCTTTGTGCCATACTACCAATCTTAAGTCCTCCTACAATTAAAGAATCTCTACTTACTTCAAAAGAATCAGGCATCAACTCAGACTTTTTCACTTTAATGCAAACATATTCTGAGGATGAACAGCTTATTATTGATATCCCTAAGAATAATAGCACAAACACCGTAAAAATAATTTTGAATTTTGACGAAGGGTGTTTCATCTAAAATTCTCCCCAGTTTTTTGTTTCTTCAAAGGCAGCTTAGCATTGATTATCATTAAACCAAGTTGCATTCCAGCTTCACCGGGATCTGTCCAGCTTCCATCCGTATCATACCGTTCAACTAAAACTAATTTTAATTCAGGTAAAATAATTACAATGTGAACTCCGACACCCGTGTGGTAAAAACCAGCAGCTCCAATAAGTTGTTCAAATGCAGAACCGTCAGGAATTGTATACCACATATAACCGTAACCAATCCCTGCTGTACTGTCCAGAATTGAATAAGTTGTCGTGCTTTCTTCAATCCAGTCAGTTGGAATTATTTGATTGCCTTTCCAGTTCCCGTTGTTTTGATAAAGCACTCCGAATCTTGCCATATCCCTCGCACTCATTCTGAATGAATATGCCGGGTGCATCGATAAAGAATCTTCGTATTGGTAGTAGCAGTTGCTAACATTAAAGTCTTCCATCCCGACCGGGTCAGCGATTCTTCTTTTAAACTCTTCAAATATTTTTGTTCCTGTTTCCTGTTCGAATATAGTTCCAAGGGCATTAAAGTCCCAGTTATTATAATAGAAAAAAGTTCCGGGAGGATGACTTCCTCTTGGAGGTCTCGTATTTTTCATCTCTTCGGTTTCTGCAGCTGCTTTATGGTATACTCCGGATCTGGATTGCATCAATTGTTTTACGGTTGCTTGCTTTTCCTCAGTTGTTAATGATGGTGGAATATCATCAATACCAAGCTGCCAGAGAGCGTCATCGAGATTGATATTACCTTGCTGATGATGAATTCCAATAAGTGCAGATAAGAAAGGTTTCCGTATGGAATGACATTTATAGTTATATGTGATGTTTCCCCAGCTGAAGAATACCTTTCCGTCATACAAAGCCATCACTGCCGCATAACCACTTTGCTCGGCAAACTGTTTAGCGTTTTCTAACTCCGAGGAAGAATATCCGACAGATTCAGGTGTAACATATTCGAGTTGGTTACCATCATTCTCCTGAGGTTCTGTAGAATCGCATGAAAAGTTTATCAAGGAAAGGAAAAGCAGAGGAATTAAAAGAACTTTTTGTTTCTTGTGAAAACAGTGGAATAATATTTTCTTATTCATTGTTTCCCTGTTGATTTAATAATCAAATTAGTAAAATCAACTTAGTTAAAAATCAAATAAGCAGCAATTATCTCATTTTGCATGGTCTGATTTTTTACCCATCGCAAAAATTCTCTCGTTGCTGATTTCAAAACTATATGGATTTCGTTGATCAACAAATTCTATGGTAAATCCTGAATCTTTAAAGTAGCTGATTATTTCATCTTTCGTAAAAAGGGAAAAGTAGTTTTTGGTTTTTATACCAAGCAGTTCATCATTGTAGCCTTCAGTTGTTCCTTCTTTAACAGAAACTAACAGGTAACCATTTGGCTTAAGCACTCTGCAGAACTCATCAAAAAGTTTATTCACATAGATTTTAGGTGTATTTATAATTGAGTAGTAAGATATTAGTCCATCAAATGTGCTATCATCAAAGGGCATATTACAAATATCTGCACATTCAAATTTCATTTCAGGATTGTAATTACGTGCAAGCTCAATACATTTTTCTGATATATCAACCCCGAGAACTTTTATTCCCTTCTCAAACAAGTATCTTCCGATATGTGCAGAAGGTCCGCATCCGGCATCGCAAATAAGTGATTCTTTATTGAATCTCGCCGAAAATTCATTAAGAAGTTTACGGTCATATTCTTTTTCATTCATCTCGTTATGGAAAAGGTCGTGATATTTTCGTGCAGCAAGGTTGTATGCCCGGCGTGTAAAAGAATTAACCTTATCTAAAGTGTCCATATCATTAAAGTTAGATTAATAAAAATTAATCTTTAGTTGCAGTAAATTAGTCCAAAAGCAACAAACAACCGAGTTTCGGGAATGGAATCCAGCTTTTATGGATTCTATTTAGCAATGAATGGATTTATGTCATAAATAATTCATTCAATAAAAATTGAATTGACGTTATATGATATTATTTTTATTTAAAAGATACCGATAACGTATGTTAAATAATCCTTTCTGTCTCTGTTCTTTGTATTTGAATAATTCAGAAAATAAATCTATGAAACTGGAGGTTATTATGAACAGACAACAGGTAATCGATGAAATAAAAGAAACTCTGGGTAAGGTACCCGGTTTCATTCAAAGCTTACCGGATGAAACGTTAGGATATGAATGGGGATTATTCAAAAGATTTGAAATGGAAGAAACTTCCATTCCAAATAAATACAAACAGCTAATGGGAATAACATCAGCTGCAACATTACGTTGCTGGTATTGTGCAGAGTTCCACAAAGCTATGGCGCAAATGGAAGGAGCTACTGAAGAAGAAATTCAGGAAGCCAATCATTTAGCCAAGTTTACTGTTGGATGGAGTACATATCTGAACGGGATGATATATGACAAAGATAAATATATGAAAGAACTAAAAGATATCGGTGAATATGTAGCTGCTCATGCAGCATAAATAACAGGTGAGGAACGGAAGATAAGAAAGGATTATTGAATAATTTTATCTAACAAATTTGAAAAACAAAATCGAATTATATTTTATAAAAAAGAGGCAGATCATATGAAGAGATTATTTGGGATTACTTTAATAACAGCGCTTTTTTCATTGTTATTGATTTCTTGTAGTAGTGAAAAAGGACATATTATAGAAATTACTGCGGATGGTTATTCCCCTTCTTCATTAATTGTACACAAAGGCGATGAAGTTACCTGGATTAATAAGGATAATAAACCACATACTGTCTCTGCCGGGACCTCAGAGCTTTGGCAATTTGACAGCGGGGAGATTAAACCGGGAGAAGAATTTAAATTAGAATTTACAGAACCTACAGTGGGATCTTATATTTACTATAGTAAGGTTCAGGGTGATGATATGAAGGGAACAATCGTAGTGCAGCCAGAAGCATCACCATAGTAATGCTAAAAGGACTGAACTTAAATTGTTTATTTAAGTTTTCCCAACTTTTAAATGCAGAGGCCAGTTGATTTTTCGTTTGAGTTTTTCATTTCCCCAGGCTTCACTTAAGTCTTTCCAAATTTCATTAAGCGGATGTCGACCGGTCTTCTGTTCGTAATTTTTTGTGCCGGACCAGCTATTTAAAAATCCAACAACTTGTTTCAGATCCCATTCGGTTATCATTTCAAATTTGGGCGTGGTTAACTCTTTGAATGGGAATGGCAAATCTTCGTAATGTGTATCAACATAATGAAATCGCTCCGGCCAGTAATCCTTTAAAATTTCAGAATAATATTTGATTAAGATATTATCTATATCAGGAGTTATCTTAAAAAGATGATATCCCCAAACTGCTATTATTCCACCGGGCTTTAGAACTCTTTTGACTTCGCTGTAAAATTTTTCAAATTCGAACCAGTGAACCGCAGCAGCTACAGTTACAAGGTCGGTACTTGAATTTTCCAGAGAAACCCGATCGGCAAGTTCAACACGATAAGTTATTTTAGGATGAGATTGTGAAAATTCTATTTGTTCTTTGCTGGCATCAGTTGCAAGAACTCTTTCAAAATAGTTTGTTAATTCAAGTGCAGCTTGTCCATTTCCGGTTCCGCAATCCCAGGCTTGAATGTGTTCTTTGCAGCATCCGCTGATAAATTCATAAAGCGCAGACGGATACTTTGGTCTGTACTTAGAATACGTCCCTGCCAGCTTTGAAAAGTGATCTTCGAATTTCATATCGATGCAGATTAAAAATAATGTAATTAATGGTGAAGTTAGTAAAGGAATTTTTTCATCCTATTTTAACAGTAACTTCTTTTGGATGTTTTCTGTTATGGATTAATAACAATGTAACTGCGACCAAACCTGCGACAATTAACCCGGTATCTTCATATATGGTTAAATTTATTGCGGCCGAAAATCCAATCACACTCCAGATAAGAGGAATAATTAACAGAAAAACCGGGACTCTCTTATTTGCAAATAGCAGTATTCCGAAAGTGAAAATTGTTGTGGGACACGGTAGTCCAAAGGTAGGTGAATAAGGATAAACGTGTCCAAGCTGGTAACCAATAACCGGATAAAATATCAGTGCATAGATTAATAAAATTATACCAACAATATTTGTCGAGGTGTTTTTATATTCAAATGAAAGAGAATTTTTTAATACTCCCCAAATTGCAAAAAGTATTCCCTGAATAATAAATAGAATCCCGAAGAAGTAAGCAGCATTATTAATTTTTGTGAAGAAAATTAAATGATATACTATACCGATCCATAACCAGAAAAAAGCCAGAGCTGAGTTTACTATCTTGTTAGAATACCTGTGCTTGGCAAAGATCACGTAGATGCATAAGAAAGCAATTAAGTAAAACAATATTTGCAGCGGAAAGACAGTTTCATTGTACTCTTTGAAGATGTTTAAAAAATCACCGAGCGAAAATGGTAATTGCATTTTATTCTTCCTCCTTTATTAAAAGCCTCTACATCATTAATTTATGAAAAAAGATAAAAACATCAACATTAATTATGAAAGAAGTGTTACTTGGAAATATTCAGGTCAGCAACTATGAGATGATTTATTTTCACCCTTTTTAATCAGGAAGAAAGTTTTATTTCTGCAATACTTCAGTTTAAAAATTATTAGGCTTATGAAAATATCCCGCAGAGAATTCTTTCTTAAATCAGCAAGTGCTATCTCACTTGTTTCCACTTCAGGATTTATCACTACATTTATTAACAGCTGTACAAGTAATAATAATCCGGCTGCTCCAACAAACACAATTCCATTAGCCACAATTCAAGGGTCTGTTGTAAATAATGAAATCACCATCAGCCTTGGTCCCACATCTCCGATTGCAAGTAAAGATACAAAAGCTTTGGTTCTTTATAATAATAATGCAGGTGCAATAATAGTTGAGCATAACTCGGACGATACTTATAAAGCAATCTCCGGAATTTGTACTCATCAAGGATGTATAGTTTCAGAGTTTGAATCAGACAGTAATGATTTTGTTTGTCCGTGTCATTATTCAAGATTTGATTTGAATGGAAATGTTGTTCAGGGACCTGCAAACAGAAGTCTCTCGGCATACAATACAAGAGTTGAAAATAATTCTTTAATTATAACTTTATGAAATTCAGTTAACGAAACTTTATTTCTGTGAGGGTTGTATTATTTATGCATTCCAAGATACATTCCACCGAAATAAGGAATCAGCCAAACCAGCCAGACGAATATGCTAAACCGGTGAAAATTAGTTAACATTTTTTCGCTTCCTTTTCTAACAACATAAGTTGCCCAGATAGCATGTAATAGCATTAACCACAAAGCTATTTGTCCCGTTAAAGTATGAGGCTCGCTCAAATCAAAAGGACCTTTCGCTATCATATGCATTGCCCACGTACCAGAAATATCAAACCCGAAATCGGTTCAAAAGGCAACAACGTGCCATACTTTCAGATATCGAACAAAACGTTCAGCCCATACTCCGAGTGAGTAAAAGATTAATGATGTTGTAATCAGCACAATGGAAATTATAAGATATGAGGACATTTGCTAATTAATATTGAACAATCCAGAGAGTAGTTAAGCACAGTCAGGAAGTTGATATATAGTATAAAGGCATAAATACACTAATGTTTCATTTTTTGATTTCCTCGTTTAGTTGGTCGGTTAAGTCTCCAAAATTAATATTGAATGTATGCTTACCCTTGGAAGCAATTTTAGTAATAGTCTCTAACAGCTGATGAAACTTTATATTATCATCATCTTTCATAATATCGGCGGCATTTTTCAAAGCTCTGGCAGAAGCAACTGCGGTTCTTGCGTTTTCAAGATCAGCCTTTGCCCTGATTTTCGACTCTAGCTGAGTCATAAACACATCCTGAATGTTCTTTGGGAAAGTAATATCCTTTATTGTCGCCAATTCTATGGTGATACCCAGCTCGTTTGCCTGTTTCTCCATTTCTTCAGTTTTCAGGTTTGCGAGCTCGTTTCTCTTTTCATTAAGAAATTCACTTTCTATTTCAGAGATTTTACTTCTGACAATCACTTGTGCAAGGTTGCTAATTCTATGTTCAATTTCACCAAGCATAGTTTCTACCCTTAATCCATGTGTTACCTGTTCAAGAAATTTTTCTCCATCAATTATTTTATACTGAATGTTAAATGAAAATCTTAAGGCTATATTATCTTTTGTGAGAACCTCTTGATTAACAACACTAATTAACTTTGAATTTGTTGGCAGGCGAATTAGTTCAAATTCCTTACCCCAGCTGGGTATCTTATGTTTACCTGTTTCGAGTTTTTGAACTAATTTAAATTTATCATACAGATAGCCAATTTCATTTTGTCTTATTTTGAAAGTGGAATTGAAAAGCGCCATTGTTTACCTCCCGAAAAAATTTTTAGTTAAAAGATGAAGAACACCAGGAGCGGGGGAAAATGAATTTAGTAATGGAATAAACCATCACGGTATCCTCCATTTTACAAGCCCAAACCCAGCTTGAGCATTTCTGCCCCCGTTCTCCATCTTTTGGTTTATGGTTTCTAAGCCATTAGAGGAATCTGCCCCGCAATACCCCGCTCGTTACGCAGACTCCTATACTGTAAAGCAGTTGAGCAGGTGGCGGTTAAATTCTTGGCTAAAGATAATTATTTTGGAAAGAAAAGTTGTCATGAAAATGTAAAATTTATAATCACTATCAACTGTGCATAGCAAGATACATACCCCCAAAGTAAGGGATAAGCCAAACAATCCATACGAAAATACTAAACCGGTGAAACTGTTTAAGCATCTTTTCGCTTCCTTTTCTAACAACATAAGTTGCCCAAATTGCATGCAAAAGCATTAACCAGAGAGCTATTTGTCCGGTTAAAGTATGAGGCTCATATAAATTAAAAGGACCTTTTGCTATCAGATGCATTGCCCATGTCCCCGAAACATCAAATGTAAAACCAATCCAGAAAGAAACAACGTGCCAGGGTTTAAGGTAACGGGCTAATCTTTCAGCCCAAACACCGAGTGAATAAAATATAAGTGCGGCTGTAATTAATACGAACGAGATTATTACCAAAGAGGACATTTTATTAAATGTGAAATTTATGTTGTTGCAATTTAATCTGAACTTCCCAAGAACTAAAATAGCAAATGACATTAAAGTTTTATACTTCCGTGATAATTTGGTTATAACTCAAAATTATCTTGGCATCAACCCATAATTAATTTATTCTAAAACAAAATGAGGAGGCAGAAAATGAAAAAATTTTTTGTTCTGCTAACAGCTTTTTTACCACTTTTATTTTTTACTGAATGCAATGAGCCGTCCGC
>JARRKF010000016.1:0-8737 GCA_037388405.1 Ignavibacteriaceae bacterium
ATCGCGGTTCTGAATTTAGTTAAACAGATGAAAGGACAGATTTTATGTTTTGTAGGTCCCCCCGGAGTTGGTAAAACATCTCTCGGTAAATCTATTGCCAGAGCACTTGGAAGAAATTTTGTGAGAATTAGTCTTGGCGGTGTTCGTGATGAAGCAGAAATAAGAGGCCACAGACGAACTGACATCGGTTCAATGCCTGGAAAAATTATTCAGTCAATGAAAAGAGCAGGAACAATTAATCCCGTAATCCTTCTTGATGAAATTGATAAGATGAGCATGGATTTCCGCGGTGATCCATCCTCTGCTATGCTCGAAGTTCTTGATCCAGAACAGAATCATACTTTTAACGATCACTACCTTGAAGTTGATTATAACCTTCAGCAAGTCATGTTTATTACTACTGCAAATATCAGATATAATATTCCACTTCCTCTTCAGGACAGAATGGAAATTATTGAACTACCCGGTTACCTTGAATTCGATAAACTGGAAATAGCAAAAAGACATTTAATTCCTAAACAGCTAAAAGCTCACGGACTTGAAAATAAAAAAGTAGAGTTCAATGACGGAGCAATTAAGAAAATAATTAGCGAATACACTCGCGAAGCAGGTGTAAGAAATCTTGAAAGAGAAATCGCATCAATTTTCAGAAAGCTTGCGAAAGAAATTGTCGTTAAAGAATCAACTAAGCATGTAATTACTGAAGAATCAATTGAGAATTACCTTAAAACACCAAGATTCAGATACCAAAGGCACACCAAAGGGAACAAAGTCGGAAGTGTGACTGGATTAGCGTGGACTAGTACAGGTGGAGAACTTTTGTCAGTTGATGTAACAATAATGAATGGTGCCGGTAAATTAAATTTAACTGGTCAGCTTGGTAATGTGATGAAAGAATCAGCACAAGCAGCATTGAGTTATTTAAGAGCTTCCGCAAAGAAACTAGGACTTAATCCTGATTTCTTCAAAGGAAAAGAAATTCACATCCACCTTCCTGAAGGTGCAATTCCCAAAGACGGTCCTTCTGCAGGTGTTGCGATGGCAATGGCTATGCTTTCCGCAGTTAGCGGTCGTCCTGCTTCAAACAATGTTGCTATGACTGGAGAGATTACCCTCACTGGTTCTATTTTAGCAATTGGTGGATTGACTGAAAAACTTCTTGCCGCAAAAAGAAATAATATTAAAACTGTTCTCATCCCAAAAGAGAATGAAATTGACTTGAAAGAAATTTCAGACAAAGTGAAGAGTGGGATGAAGATTGTAACAATTGAAAAAGCTGAGCAGGCAATTCCTTATATCTTTGATGGGATAAAGTTAAAGGAAACAGATAAGAAGAAAGCAAATAAGAAATAAGTTGGATTGATATATATGGAGGAGATTAAGATAGAGAAACATCTTGCTGAAGAAGAAAAATATAGGTTGCTAGTCTCTCAATTGAAATCTCTTCTCTCAGAAAATGATCGGCTGATTTCCAATCTATCTAATTGTTCCGCGGCAATTAAAGAAACTTTTGAAAAAGTAAGCTGGGTAGGCTTCTATCTTTTTGACGGCAAAAAATTATACCTCGGACCATTCCAGGGAAAAGTTGCCTGCACAACAATTGAACTGGGAAAAGGAGTCTGCGGAACTGTTGCAATTCAAAAGAAAAGTATCATCGTTCCCGATGTTGATAAATTTGAAGGTCATATTGCATGTGATTCAGGTTCCAGATCTGAAATAGTTGTTCCGATTATGAATGAAATCAAGTTATTTGGTGTGCTGGATCTGGATAGTTATGATTATAATTCTTTCAACGAAACAGATAAAAAATATTTAGAAGAAATTTGTAAATTTCTTGGTGAAGAAATCTTTCCATCGAATTAAATAACCATTAAGAACTTAATGAGTAATTTTATAGTAACAGCAAGAAAATGGCGACCTCAAAAATTTGAGGATGTGGTTGGTCAGGAACATATAACAAGAACATTGAAAAATGCAATTAAAGAAAACCGGATTGCACACGCCTATTTGTTCACCGGTCCTAGAGGCGTTGGTAAAACGACAACTGCCAGAATACTTGCAAAAACTCTGAATTGTGAAAACAGGAAAAATTCTGAACCATGCAACGAATGTGAAATGTGCAAGTCGATTCAGAATTCACAATTGATAGACATAATAGAAATTGATGGCGCCTCAAACAGAGGAATTGATGAAATTAGAACATTAAGAGAATCGGTTAAGTATGCACCCACCCGTGGGAAATACAAAGTTTATATAATTGATGAAGTGCACATGCTCACCAAAGAATCTTTCAATGCTTTTTTGAAAACGTTGGAAGAACCTCCAGAACATATCATTTTTATTTTCGCAACTACTGATGTTCACAAAGTTCCGTTAACAATAATTTCAAGATGCCAGAGATACGATTTCAGAAGGATACCCCTTGAGAAAATAAAAGAAACATTGAAAATGATCGCTGAAAAAGAAAAAATAAAAATCGATGATAAAACCTTAACCATCATTGCAAAAAAAGCTGATGGTGCATTGAGAGATGCTGAAAGTTATTTTGATCAGGTTGTTGCTTTTTCAAAAGGCAAAATAAATTCTGAACTTGTTTCACAAATGTTAAATCTGATTGATGAAGAAATTTATTTTGAACTTTCAGATGCTGTTCTCGAAAAAAATTTCAAAACTGTTTTTGAAGTATCAGAAAAAATTTACGAAAATGGTTGGGACTTCATTGATTTTTTAGAAGGATTAATAGAACATTTCAGAAATATTTTGTCAGCGGTTGTAACAAATTCAACAGTTGCAATCGAATCAGCTGATTCTTACAAAGAGCGATATCTTAATTACAGGGATAAATTTGCCGAAAGCGATCTTCTAAGACTGCTCAATTTTCTAAATAAATCTCAGCAGGAACTACGTTTCTCTCAGAATCACAGATTGAAAATCGAAATTGTTTTAAGCCATCTCGTTGCGCTGGAAAGTTCAAAAACTATAAGTGAAATAATTTCAGACGTTGATTCACGTGAAGAAGTAACTGATAAATTAAATGAACCAGCTTCAATGTTTAATAATCCCCCCTCTCAACCCATTAAAAAAAGAAGATAAAAACATAAAATCATTTCATAAAACTAAACCTGAAGTAAAAGAATCGACTTCCCAAAAAATAAATTCGCCAATCTTTGAAAAGGATTTTAGTTTTGATAATGTAAAAAGTAAGTGGAAGTCATTTTTAGAAATAATCAAGAAGGAAAAGGGTCTTACACTTGCACCTGCTCTGTTGAATTTTAATCTTGACTCATTAAAAAATAATGAACTTAGCATGTCTTCTGACAATGAGGAAGATATTAATACTTTCAGAATAAATGAAAAATATCTGAGCAAAAAATCAGAAGATTTTTTTGGTCATCGATTTAATTTTATAGTTAATAGTTCCGAAACGAAAATTTCAAAAACAAAAACTTCTGTTAAAAAATCAGTTTTACCAGATGAGACTTCTTCCAGTTCTTATGAAGATATTATTCTAAATGAACTCGGTGGCGAAAAAATTGCCTAAATTCGACATTTTATAGTATTTTCAAAATAATTCCTCTGGATATACCTCTTTAATATTATTTGAATTTAGAACAAATTTGAATATTTTTGTGGTCTATGTCAAATGGACTTATCATTGCAATTGATGGTCCTGCCGGTTCCGGAAAAAGCACATCGGCTAAACTTATTGCTAAAAAACTAGGTTATCTTTACATAGATACCGGTGCAATGTACCGTGCAATTACTTTTCTTGCTTTTACTAACGGAGCAATAAATAATGAGTCCCGAATTATTGAACTGGCAAGGAAAAGTAAAATCGATCTTAAGTACGACAACGATGAATTAGTCGTTATACTTAATGGTCAGAATGTGAGCAATGAAATTAGATCAGCCAGCGTTAATGAAAATGTAAGTGATGTAAGTAAGATTAGCGACGTTAGAAAATTATTAGTAGAGAAGCAACAGGAAATGGCAAAAAGATCTAACGGAGTTGTGATGGAAGGACGTGACATAGGAACAGTTGTTTTTCCTGATGCTGATGTAAAAATATTTTTAACCGCATCCCTTGATACAAGAGCCGATCGCAGAGTTAAAGAATATTTTGAAAAAGGTTCTAAAGTTATTGCTGAAGATATTAAGAGCAATCTTTCAAATAGAGATAAAATTGATTCAAGCAGGAATGATAGTCCCTTAACTAAAGCAAGCGATGCAATAGTTATTGATACTACTAATATCACAATAAGCGAACAGGTGAATTTGATATTAGATCAGGCTAAAAAAGCAGCACAAAAAAAGAAAATTAAATTAGAAATAAAAAATTAAAACCGGTTAATTAAATATGTTAAATAAAACAAATAAAATATTACTGCTGGTTTCCGGTTTTCTACGGCAGGATATTTAGTTAATCCAGGAGGATAAATGACCACTGATGTGAAAGAAAAGACAACCAATGTATTAGAAGATTTCGAAAAGGCTAAAAACAAATTCAATACAAATGATTATTCACAGGAGGAATTTGAAAAACTTGCAAATCTTTACACTGAATCATTCAGAGATGTTAAGCAGGGTGAGCTTGTAAAAGGTAAGCTCGTAAGAATTCAGGACGATAATGTAATCATCGATGTAGGTTTCAAATCTGAAGGTACAATTCCTAAAAGTGAATTCAGTGATGCTGACCAGTTGCAAGTCGGGCAGGAAGTTGAAGTAGTTCTTGAAAGTGTTGAAGACCAGGAAGGAAATCTTGTTCTTAGCAAAGCAAGAGCCGACTTCTTAAGAATCTGGGAAAAAGTTTTAAGAGCTCACGAAACAGGTGAAATAATTCAGGGAAAAATTATTAAGAGAATAAAAGGCGGAATGGTTGTCGACCTAATCGGAATGGAAGCATTTCTACCCGGTTCGCAAATTGACATAAGACCAATCAGAGATTTTGATGCACTGGTTGGACAGACAATGGACTTTAAAGTTGTTAAAGTAAATATCCCCACAGAAAACGTTGTCGTCTCCCATAAAGTACTAATCGAAGAAGAAATCGCAGATCAGAGAAAAGCAATTCTTGAAAGTCTTGAAAGAGGACAAATTCTTGAAGGTGTTGTAAAAGCTATTACTGATTTCGGAGTATTTGTTGATTTAGGTGGAGTTGATGGTTTGATTCACATTACAGACTTAAGCTGGGGCAGAATAAATCACCCAAGTGAAATTGTAAAACTTGATGAAACATTAAAAGTAGTTGTTACTGATTTTGATGAAGCTAAAAAACGAATATCGCTCAGCTTAAAGAAACTTCTTCCTCATCCCTGGGAGAAAATTGAAGAAAAATATAAAATTGGCGATAAAGTATCTGGCAGAGTTGTATCACTTACCGATTACGGTGCTTTCATTGAAATTGAGAAAGGTATAGAAGGTCTTATTCATAATTCAGAAATGAGCTGGACACAGCACATTAAACATCCTTCGCAGGTTGTAGCAATGGGACAGATTGTTGAAGCAATAATTCTTAGTCTTGATAAAGAAGAGAAGAAAATCTCACTCGGAATCAAGCAGCTTGAACCCGATCCATGGCAGACCTTGATGATAAAATATCCTGTTGGATCTAGGCATACGGGAATTGCTAGAAACCTTACCAACTTTGGTGTGTTCGTAGAACTGGAACCAGGTGTTGACGGCTTGGTTCATATTTCTGATCTCTCCTGGACAAAGAAAATTCGTCACCCCGGTGAAGTCGTGACAAAGGGTGAATCACTTGAAGTAATAGTTCTTGGTGTTGATGTAGAATCGCGAAAAATATCTCTTGGCCATAAACAGATAATGGAGAATCCCTGGGATACATTCGAACAGAGATTTTCTGTTGGAACTATTACTGAAGGTAAAGTTGTCCGAATAATTGAGAAAGGACTGATTGCAGAATTACCTGAAGGTGTTGATGGATTTGTTCCTGCAAATCAATTATCAACATCAAAACTTAAAAACTTTGCAAATCATTTTCCGGTTGATGATGCTATTCCGGTAAAAGTGATTGAATTCGACAAAAGCAATAAAAAAATCGTTTTAAGTTCTATTGCTGCACTTAAAGATAAACCTGATAATGAAATTCAGGATTACTTGAATAAGCACAAGCTTGATAAAGTTTCGGTAGAAAGTATTAAAAATGCGGAAACAGGTGCAATTGATTCTTCTGAGTTTCCGATTTTTGAAGTTCACGAGACTCCTGAACCAAAGAAAGACGAAACGCAGCAATAATTTAATTATATTAAATTTGAAGAGCGGGAGAATTCCCGCTTTTCTTTTAAATAACGGTATGCAACATACAGTAGCATTACATACACTTGGATGCAAGCTTAACTACTCTGAAACTTCTTCTATTGGCAAGCAGTTTCTTGACAGAGGATTTCAGATTACCGAGTTTAATAATAGAGCTGACGTTTACGTTTTAAACACCTGCTCGGTAACCGAATCTGCTGAACGAGAGTGCAGACAAATAATAAGAAGAGCACTTCGCCAAAATCCAAAAGCTTTCGTTATAGTAACCGGCTGTTATGCACAACTAAGACCTGAAGAAATATCTAAAATTAGAGGAGTTGATGCTGTCCTAGGAAGTAATGAAAAATTTAAACTCTTCTCTTTAATTAATGATTTTACTAAAAAAGAATTAGCTTGTATTTCAGTTTCATCAACAGAGAATTTAATTGGGTTCGGTTTAGCCCGCTCTAGTGAAACTGACAGCAGAACAAGAGCTTTTCTGAAAATTCAGGATGGATGTGATTACAGTTGTTCATTTTGTACAATACCACTTGCACGTGGCAGCAGCAGAAGCCTTCCTGTAAATAAAGTGATTGAAGAATTTAAAGCATTACTAAATGACGGATATAATGAAATTATCCTTACCGGGGTAAACGTTGGTGATTACGGAAAAATTTTAAATTATAATCTTTACACTTTGCTTCAGGAGTTAATTAAAATTCCCGGAGAATTCAGAATAAGAGTTAGTTCGATTGAACCGAATCTTTTATCCGATGAAATTATAGATCTTGTAGCATCTTCCGATAAATTATGTAATCATTTTCATATTCCTCTACAGAGTGGAAGCCCCGGAATATTGAAAGCTATGCAGAGAAGGTATACTATTGATGATTACAAATCGCTAATTGAAAAAATTAAGAGCAAAATTTCCGATGCTGGAATCGGTGTGGATGTGATTGTAGGTTTTCCGGGAGAAACGGAAGAAGATTTTATCCACACTCATAATTTTTTAAGAGATCTCCCTGTTTCTTATTTACACGTATTTACTTATTCTGAAAGACCTGATACGAAAGCAATTACTCTTCCCTGTTCGGTTGATTTTCAGGAAAGAAAAAGAAGAAATAACATTCTCCGGATTTTAAGTGAAAAGAAAAGAAGAGAGTTTTACGAAGAAGCCGTCGGAACTAAACAGGAAGTTTTGTTTGAAGATGCTGATCATAATGGATTGATGAACGGATTTACCTCAAATTATATAAGAGTGCAAACTAAATTTGATGAAAACCTGACAGGTAAAATTAGCTCTGTTAAATTAAATTGTATGGAAGACGATATTTGTAGTGCAGATATAATATCCACAAAAAAAGCAGTTGATTTAGTCACCCATGAAGACTAAAATTAGGTTAAAAAATATGAAGATTATTTCCCTCTTAGTGTTATATCTGCCGCAAATCATTTTCGCACAAACCAGTGAAATTAAATCATTTCAAGAATTAAAATCATCTTTAAAAAATTCTGAAGCAGAATTCTACGATGCAAATTTTATTTTGAATTCGAATTTTGATCAAGAGAAAAAGAGTGTCGGGCTGGGAATTATTTACTCGCTTCTTTTACCCGGAATGGGTGAACTTTATGCCGGAGATTACAACACTGGAAAGTACTTTACGATTGCAGATGGAGTTTTATGGGGAACTTTTATCGGGATGAATGTCTACTCAAACTGGCAGTAAGATAATTATAAAAGTTATGCTACCTCTCATGCCAATGTGAATAATAGTGGTAAGGATGCTGACTATTATGCAACCATTGGAAATTATACAAGTATAGACACTTACAACGATGAAAAAGCTCTAGAGAGAAATTTTGATGAGATGTACAATTCTGAACAATATTTTTGGAAATGGAATTCGACTGAAGAAAGAAGAACTTACAGATCGATGTGGACTTCTGCAGAGCAGACTGATAACGACATCCGGTTTGTTGTAGGTGGACTGATACTCAATAGAGTTGCAAGTGCAATAAACGCTGCAAGATTGGTTACTTCATACAACAATCGTTTACAGGAAGAGGTTAGTTGGAATTTTTCAGTGGGATTTATGAACCATCCTAATTTGCCAACTAGCCTTTCATTTAATTTTCAAAAATCACTTTAAAATAAAAAAGGACTTCACTTAGAAGTCCTTTTTTCATCACACATCTTATCACTTCAGCAGAATCATCTTCTTCGCACTTATATATTTTTCAGCTTTTAGATGATAGATATAAACACCACTTGCAAGCGATGATGCATCGAAAAGTACTTCATACCTGCCAACTGTTTTTTCTTCGTTAACTAAAGTGACAACTTCGCTGCCGAGAATATCGTAAACTTTTAATGTGACCAATCCATTCTTAGGTATATCGTACTTAATTATTGTGGTTGGATTAAATGGATTGGGGTAATTATCATATAAATTATATTCCTTAGGTAACAATTTATTTGAAC
>JARRKF010000017.1:0-11299 GCA_037388405.1 Ignavibacteriaceae bacterium
GTTTTGGAAATACGACCCGTATCGACTCTCAGCCTATTTCCAGTTTTGGAAGTGTCATCGGTAAATGTACAGAGCCTATTTCCAATTTTGGAAATACCGTCCGTAAAAATCCGGCTCCTATTGTAAATATTTACAATGAAGAAGCTTTAATTGTGATAGTTTTTGAGGTAACCGGGTTAAGTAAGAACTTGATGAACCTGGTAAATAAAATTTACTTATCTACACTCTCGCAATCTTATAATTCTTTTTTGCGAAGTAGATTTCTTTTGTGAAGGTTTTAATAACTGTAGCCACAGGTACTGCCAGAAGCATTCCCATAAGTCCAAAGAGAATACCGCCGCTTATTATAAGAAGAATAATCATTATCGGATGCATGTCAACACTTTTACCAAAAATATAAGGCTGAACAAATCCATTGTCGAATGTGTAGGTGATAAGAACAACAAGAGCAATTAAAGGAATTTGTGACAAATCGCCATATTGAACTATTGAAACTATAGCTGCGGGTATGCCTCCTATTATCGGACCGAAATAAGGAATTAAATGTCCCAACCCGGCAATAACACCGAGAGGTAGAGCGTTAGGTACACCAATAATGTAAAACCCAAATCCCATCATTACACCAACAAAAGTCGCATCAAAAATCCAGGCACGCACAAATAAGCCAAGTTGCAGAGAAACTTTCTTCAAAACATAATAAGACATTTCAAAAAATTTATTGGGTACAGTCTTTAAAACTCCTTGCATAATCCTTCTGTAATCCTTTAAAAGAAAGAAAGCAATAAACGGTACGATTACCAAAACTGTAACGATTGAAATTATACTGGATAGTACCTGTGTAATACTATCAATAATATTAATAAGCTGTGAAGAGAAAATTGATTCGATTCTGGTAGTAAGAGAACCTTTTTGAATGAAAGGCAAGTAATGAATTATTGTAGCTTCTAAAGCTTTTATCTCCTCATCAAATGAAAAATCCTGCATTGCTGCCACAAGCTGATTCATCTGAAAAACTAATTTTGGTACTATTACCGATAAGCTAAGGTAGATTACAAAAGCAAAGACGGCAAAAGTTATAAGTGTAGATGTAAGCCTGTTGATTCCTCTTCCTTCGAGCATTGAAATGAACGGGGCAAATATAAAAGCAAGGAGAACCGCAAGAGCAAAAATGATCAGAACTTCGGTTAACATAAAAAGCAGGTAAATTATAATTACTGCTCCGGCAATCCAGAATAATAAACTGATGATCTTTTTAAATGTTAAGTCGGCCATAATTCTTAATTTTGTTTTTAATTGATCGACTCAATTCTTTTAATTCCCTTTACGCTATTCATTAACGATCTCTCTATGCCGGCACGTAAAGTTAAAATTGACATCGGGCATTTTTCACATTCGCCGGTAAGCTTTACTTTTACAATTCCGTCTTCAGTTACCTCAACAAGTTCAACATCACCGTTATCTGCCTGGAGAAAAGGTCTGATAGCTTCAAGTGCTTTTAAAATTTCTTCTTTCATCATCGTTAACAATTACCTGTGTAAATCTAATAAATTTTTTTAATGAAATATGCTTTGTCATTGCGAGTCCCGAGAATTCAAGACGAAGCAATCCTAATACCGAATGCACGAAAAAAGATCACTTCTCCCGACTAAAGTCGAGATCGTGATGACAGTGAAATTTAATCGTCATCACCGAGGAGTATTTCCACTTTCCCCGGTGCTTTAGAATTTCTGATATTAACCTGTTCAGCAAGATTTCTTGAAATTTCAGCTAATATTCCGGCTTCATCAGAATCAGGCATATCAAAAGCAACAGGAATTCCTTTGTCTCCTCCTTCTCTTATTCCCGGATTGATTGGAATCCCGCCTAAGAAAGAAACACCTAATTCTTTCGAAACTTTTTCACCACCACCTGCACCAAAAATATCATATCGGTTTTTTGTGTCCGGTGCAATAAAGTAACTCATATTTTCTATTAGTCCGAGCACAGGTACATTTACACGTTCAAACATTTTAAGAGCTTTTCTAGCATCAATCAAAGAAACTTCCTGAGGTGTTGTAACAATAACAGCTCCTGTAAGCGGAATTGTTTGTGCAAGTGTTAATTGAATGTCTCCTGTTCCGGGAGGCATATCAAAAACAAGATAATCAAGTTCACCCCAGCTTCTAAAGGAACCAGCTTTGCTTTTCCATTATTTTCAATTATATCTGGTTTATCTGTAACACCAAGCATTAGCGGAATACTTGGTCCATAAATATCAGCATCGATCAGTCCAACTTTTGCACCATCTTTAGCTAATGCAACAGCAAGGTTTACAGCAACTGTGCTTTTACCAACCCCACCTTTTCCGCTGGCAACTGCAATTGTATTTTTCACTCCAGGAAGAACCGCTTCTTTCTTTGGATCTTTATGTGTGGTAATTGTAGGAACACGGGTTTGAATGTTAACGTGAATTTCCTTTAGTGATGGAAATTCATTTTTTATTGCATCTACAATTTTATTGTGATCGAATTCGGTTTCTTTACTTAAATGTGGAATGGAAATATCGATAGTAAGAGAACCGTCCTTCTGCTCGATGTTTTTTATTGAATTGAGGGTTAATAAATTCTTATTGAAGTTTTTATCGGATATTTTCTTGATAGCATTTAAAATTGTGCTTTTAGTAATAGCATCCATTATTTGACCAACTTTCTTTATTTATTTAAAAAATCAACGAAAAGATAAACAAAATTAAGCTTAAGGGAAGTTCCTTAGTTAATCTCTTTTAAGATTTGACTAACTGGCTTGCGTGTTTTTCGGCTCGTTTCATCAGCCACTCCTGACTGTTAACGTGTTTTTCTCCGTCCAAAGGAAATACTTTTTGATATATCATATCAGTAGTAAGCAGGCGGGCTTTTTGGTTGTCACTTAGTGAAGCTTTTACGAGAGTTTTCATAATATCATTTCTGATATTTTCGTCTTCAACAGGGAATAGAGTTTCAACTCTGCCATCTAAATTTCTCTGCATCATATCGGCACTACCCAGATACATTTCTTCTTTACCATCATTATAAAAATAAAATAATCTGCTGTGCTCAAGATATCTTCCAACAATGCTTCTTACTTTAATATTTTCACTTAAACCTTTTACACCGGGAACAAGGCAGCAAATTCCACGGACTATGAGATCAATTTTTATTCCTGCATTCGATGCTTCATAAAGTGCACTAATAGTTTGAGGATCAACAAGTGAATTCATTTTCCAGATTATCTTTCCGTCTTTTCCTGCGTTTACATTCTCAATTTCCCTGAATACTTTTTCAAGCATTTTTTCTCTCATATTAACAGGGGAAACAAATAACTTTCTGTAATCTTTTTGTTTTGAATATCCTGTCAAATAATTAAATACATCGGATACATCTGCACAAATATCATTATCACATGTAAATAAGCCCAAATCGGTGTAGAGTTTTGCCGTTGTTGTATTATAATTACCCGTTGCAAGATGCACGTATCTTTTAACCCCATCAAATTCTTTTCTCACGACAAGGGTCATTTTAGTGTGCGTTTTTAACCCAACTAAACCATAAATTGTAAATATATCCTCATCAGTTTCAAATCTTTTAGGAAGCACAGGATAATATGGCTTTTCTTTTAATTGATGAAGAGGAAGTTTATAAAGACTCATTGCATCGCTTAAACCAATTGGTCCTTCTGAAATATGAACATCAACACGATTAATTCTTAGATTCTCCATCAATGTATCCATCATATATTCCGGCATAGTATCTTCAACTTCCATTCGTACAACTTGCCCGAATCTTCTCTGGCGGATATTTTCCTCAATTACGCGAAGCAGATCATCAGCTTCATCTTCTTGAAGTTCAATATCTGTATCTCTTGTAACACGAAAACGATGAGATTCAAGTACTTCTACTCCCGGGAAAAGTAAATCAAGGTTGGCTTTTATCAAATCACCAAACCAAATAAATTTTGCTACAAAGTCTCCATTCGTAGTAAGAATTTTATTTGGATTAAGTATATCGTCAACTGATAACAATCTTGGATAATTGCTGGGAACCTTAACTCTTGCAAAGTGTGTATCGCCTTTAGGGTTACGAATAAGAACAGCAAGATTTAGACTGAGATTTGAGATATAGGGAAACGGTCTTCCCGGATCGAAAGCGAGTGGAGTTAATATCGGATAAATTTCTTTCTGAAAATAGTCTCTGAGTTTTTCTTGCTCTTCTGGATTAAAATCCTGAAATCTTAAAAGGAATATATGATTCTTTGTTAGTTCTGGGACAATGGTGCCGTTCCAGTAATTATATAAAGTGTCGAGCATAGGTTTAAGAGCTTTCTCAATCTTCTGAACCTGCTCAAGCGGAGTAAGTCCATCTATTGTTGGTTCAAGAATATTTGCAGCTATTTGTTCTTTCAAACCTGAAACACGAATCATATAGAATTCATCAAGGTTTGAAAAGAAAATTGAGATGAACTTAACTTTTTCAAGAAGTGGAAGTTCAGGATTCAGAGCTTCTTCCATAACCCGCCGGTTAAATTCTACCCAGCTTAAATCCCTGTTAAAGAAGTTGTTCTGGTCTTTATATTTTTTTAATAATTCTTTGCCAGTCATTGTAATTTCTTCAAGATTTGGCTAAATATAACATTTTTTAACCTGAGTTTCTCAGGCAAAAGGTGTTCCTGAAAAAAGATTATTAAATTATTAGGATTTCCAGAAGGCGGGTGTAAAAATTATTAGTACGGTAAATAATTCTAACCTGCCAACTACCATAAACAGGCTTAGAATCCATTTAACAACTTCCGGAAGGTGAGCGAATGTGCTTACAGGTCCGACTGTTCCAATACCCGGCCCGATATTTCCAATACAAGTAGCAGTAGCCCCTGCAGCAGTTACAAAATCGATACCCAACAATGCAAGCAGCATCGATCCTAATACAAAAATCAAAATGTAAAAAATAAAAAAAGCTTGCACATTTGAAATTATGTCTGAGCCAACTGTTTTGTTGTTAAACCTAACCGGAATAACGGCACGCGGATGGATTAATCTTTTCAATTCTGTCCAGCCGTTTTTAAATAGTACAATATGCCTGACGAATTTTATACCACCACCCGTTGAACCAGCGCACCCTCCTACAAAAAGAAGTGTAAAGAAAATCATGCGGGAGAATGGAGCCCAATTTTCGAAATCCGAGGTTACATATCCCGTAGTAGTGGTAAGTGACACAACGTGGAAAAGAGATTGACGAATTGCTTCTTCCCAGTGGAAATCAACGTGAGGTAAATGAATAATCAAAATAAACAGCGAGGCAAAGATTGTAAATCCAAGATAGTATTTAAACTCAGTATTATCTTTGAAGAAATTGAATTTACCATGAAAGCCAAGGTAATGCAGAGTAAAATTCATTCCGGCAAAAAACATAAAGAGAATAAAAACGTATTGAACAAATGGAGATGTATAATAAGCTATACTTGTATTCTTTGTTGAAAATCCACCTGTTGCCATAGTGGTGAAAGCATGATTTATTGCGTCATAAAAATTTAAACCGCCGATCATTAGCAACAAGATTTCCGCTCCTGTAAGTATAACATAAATTCCCCAGAGTCTTTTTGCTGTTTCTTTTACTCTTGGATGAATTTTATCTTTTGTAACACCCGGTACCTCAGCAGTAAAAAGCTGCATTCCTCCAATTCCTAAAAGTGGAAGGATCGCGAGAGACAATACAATAATTCCCATTCCGCCAAGCCATTGAGTAAGACTTCGCCAGAATAAAAGTCCTGGTGGAAGAATTTCAATATCAGTTAAAATTGTTGCACCGGTTGTTGTGAAGCCAGACATCGTTTCGAAGAAAGCATCAGTATAATTTCCAACAGCTCCATAAATCAGGAAAGGGAAAGCTCCGAATATTGCCATGGCTATCCAGCCAAATGTTACAATCAGATATCCTTCTCGTTTACCCAATTCAGAAATTTCTGATTTTCGCGTTGATAGCCAAAGTATAAAACCAAATAGTGAAGTGCCAATTCCTGAAACTAGTAAAGCAAAAATGTCATCGGATTTATAATAAAGGGAGAAACCAATTCCTGTAAGAATAAAAATTCCGTTCAGAATTAGAAGGAATCCAATAATATTAGCTACTACCTTGAATTTCATCATTACAAATGTAAGTGATGATTAAAGCAGAGGCAAAAATAAAAATTAGTTTTTCCAGAAAGATGGTGAGAAAAGGATAAGAACAGTAAACAGCTCTAATCTTCCTAAAAGCATAACTGTACTCAATACCCATTTCCCTAAATCAGGAACGTGACTGTAATTTGTAGAAGGACCAGTTGAACCTAATCCAGGACCGATGTTAGCTAAACAGGCACCCACAGCACCCATCGAAGAGGAAAGATCTAAACCAATAATTGAAAGCAGCACAGATGCGACTATAAATATTACCAAATAGAGCATAACAAATGAAGCAATCTTTGAAACAATTTCATTGCTTACAGCTTTTCCATTATGTCTTACAGGTATAACAGCTTTGGGGTGGATTAAACGTTTAAGTTCAGTTATACTATTTTTTATAAGTATTTCATACCTGATTATTTTTACTCCACCGCTAGTTGAACCTGCACAAGCTCCAATCAAAAGTAAAATTAAAAACACTTCCGGAAAAAACTTTGCCCACTTCTCGTAGTCTACTGTTACAAATCCTGTTGAGCTAAGGATTGACATAATACTGAATGCAGAATCTCTGAATGCTGATTCAATTGTCTGTGAATTATGTACGTTCAAATAAATTGCAGTAGAAGTTATTATTATCAGAATAAATATTGCATAAGATCTAAACTCACTGTCTTTAAGATAATTAAGAGGTTTTCCTTTCAATGCGAAGTAGTGAAGCGTAAAGTTTGTTCCTGAAAGAAACATAAAAATTATTATGACCCATTCTATGTATGAAGAATGGTAATAGGCGATACTTGCATTTTTTGTTGAGAATCCGCCTGTTGCAAGAGTAGCGAATGAATGACAAAGTGCATCGAATAAATTCATATTACCAAAGAGTAAAAGAATGACTTCAGCGGCTGTCATTAAAACATAAATACCCCACAAACGTTTAGCTGTCTCTGCAACACGCGGATGGATTTTATCTTTACTTGGTCCGGCTACTTCTGCCTGGAATAACTGCATTCCGCCAATACCAAGTATTGGCATAATTGCAAGTGAAAGAACGATGATTCCCATTCCTCCAAGCCAGTGAGTCATACTTCGCCAGAAAAGTAAACCCTGAGGTACTGCTTCAATATTGGTTAATATTGTTGCACCTGTTGTTGTAAAGCCTGACATGGTTTCGAAGAATGCATCAGTGAAACTTGGAATGGATCCGTGAATTATAAAAGGAAGTGTTCCGAAAACTGAACTTGCAATCCATCCAAGTGTAACAATAAAATATCCATCACGTTTGCTAATATCTTCATCAGGATCTGTTTTAATTAAGAACCATAAAAGAATTCCTATTAAAGCTGTTCCAATACTTGAAATTAAGATAGCCGGAATATCGTCACTTTGATAATAGATTGAAAAGGGAATAGCTGTAAGCATTGCACAGCCGTTAAGAATTAGTAGAAAACCGACAATCTTAAAAACGATTTTAAAGTTCATATTTTACTTGAAAAGGTTCTCGGTTTTTTTAACTCCACCCGGTAAGGCAAATACAACAACCTTATCACCACTTAGAATTTTAGTGTCACCGACAGCAATCATTGATTCTTCTCCTCTTATTATTCCTCCGATAATTGCTTCTTTGGGAAAGTTTAAATCCTTAATTGGTTTTTTTGTTACGGTTGAGTTTGGCTGAACAACATATTCCAGAATGTCAGCATCAATTCCCTCTAAAGTGCTGTGAGCAAGCACTTCACTTTTTCTTATAAATCTTGAAATATTATTAGCTGCAATTAATTTTTTATTGATTAATGAATCCAAACCAATTGTTTGTGTTAGCGGTATGTAATCAACTTTATCTACTAACGCAATTGCTTTTTTAACACCAAGATGTTTTGCCATCAGACATGTTATAATGTTAGTTTCTGCGTCATCAGTTACAGCAACAAATGCATCAACATCAATAATTCCTTCCTGAGCGAGAAGATCGATATCTCTGCCGTCTCCTTTAATAACAAGAGTTTTGCTTAAGGAATCAGCTAGCTTTAATGTTTTTTCTTCATCTGATTCGATAAGTTTTATTGTCATTTTATCTTCAAGGAGTTCAGCAACTCGTCTTCCAATCTTGCTTCCCCCAAGAACCATAATATTATCGAACTTAATTTCTTCTTTACCTGCTAGCTTCATTACGACACTATTACCTTCAGGTTTTGTAATAACAAATACCTGGTCGTTCGGTAAAAATTTATCGTTTCCTTTGGGAATGATTGTTCTGAAGTTCCTTTGAAGAGCTACAATCCTGAAGTCGAATGTTTCAAATTCATTTGCAATATCCACAACAGATTTTCTTATTACAGGTGCATCTTTATCTAACCGCAGACCAATAACCGAAAGTTTTCCATCTTCAAAATCCATCACATCAGTTGCAGCGGATCTTAAAATCAGGTTGACCATTTCTCTTGCAGCTAGTTCTTCGGGATAGATCATAAAATCGACACCTATTTCGGAGAAGCTTTGGTTAATTTCTTCATCTAGATATTCTGAGTTGCCAATTCGTGCTATAGTTTTTTTAGCACCGAGTTTCTTTGCAATTATTGCGCTTGTTACATTTACTTCTTCCGATGATGTAACGGATACAAATAAATCAGATTTTTCTACCTGTGCTTCTTTTAATGTTGCTATGCTTGTAGCAGATCCATTAATTGTAAGTATGTCTGCCATCGAATCGGAGTGTGACAGTATTTGCTGATCCATATCAATTGCAATAATGTCGTGATCTTCACTTGATAATTGTTTTGCCAGATGATATCCAACATCACCCATCCCGGCTATTACTATTCTCATTTTCTTTCTCTTTTGATTAATCTATTCATTCTGTGCTGTAAATTTCCTGTATTACAGCGCAAAATACAATTCAATGTGTGGCTAATAAAAATTTCAATTAAATCTGCTACAAAAAAATAAACCCAGTTCCAATGAGTAACTGGGTTTGTATACTATAAAAATTATTTTATTAAGCTATTTCTCTTACTTCTGAAAACAGCTTCTGAAACTCTCTTGCTTTTCTTTCCTTCCAGCTACCTTTGTGATATGCATAACCCGTAATTAAAGGTATTGCAACAGTTGCTTCTGCATAAACCATTTGCTCGTAGGTCGTTTCTACTTTTCCCCACGAGCTTGCTTCTTTAAGTGTTGAACCGGAAAGTGCACCATCTCTTTCATCTGCAACTGTAATCTGGATTGCGTATTTGTGCATTGGAGCATCTTCCTGTAAAATATCGGCAGCAACAACAATATCCTGCGTGAAGTTTTTTGGAACGCCGCCGCCAATCATAAAGATTCCTGTTTCTTTGCTAGCTAATTTTATTTTTGTCAACTCGAGAAAATCTTTTGCGGAATCAACTGAGACATGCTTATCAGGATTTTGTGTTTGGTGAGTTACGAATCCGAAACCAGCAGAGCAATCAGAAAAAGCGGGAACGAAAATTGGCACATTCTTTTTGTATGCTGCCCAAACTACTGAATCGTCTACTTTTGGTCCGCCATTTTGCTCAAGGTATTTTCCAAACTCCCAAAGAAATTCTCTTGATGAATAAGGTTTTGGTTCCATACTGTCAAAAATTTTTCCGCAAGTTTCATCACAGACTCTTAATTCATCTTCATCAATATAAGTATCATAAATTCTGTCGATGTGTAAATCTCTCAATTCATTATCATCAACGAACTTTGTTCCTTTGTAATGTTTGAAACCAAGTGCTTCAAAAAAATCCTGATCAACTATAATCGCACCGGTTGAAACAATTGCATCAACCATATTGTTCATAATTAAATCGTATACTACTTTTTTCAATCCCGCACTGAAGAGACTACCAGCAAGAGTTAAAATTATTCCACAGTTTTTATCTTTTATCATCATATCATAAATTCTTGCAGCACGGTTTAAGTCACGGGCTGTAAATGCCATATTCTCCATAGCATCAACCAACTGAACAACGTTGTGCTTTTTAATATCTATATGTTGAATTACTTCCTGAAGATAATCTTTTTTCTGTGCCATTTTATCCTCCTAAAATTTTTTATAAAAATACCAACTCTTTAATTAAAAGAAAATTTTTGCAAATCTTAAAACACCTTGTTTCCACGGAACCCTGTGAGAAATTCCGGAAGTGTTTTTAAACTTATCAAAATTTTCAAGATACCATTTATAATTTCTTATAAGAGCATCTTTATTTGAATACTTCGGTTTATAACCTAGAACTTTCTCAGCTTTTTCAATAGATACAAATGAATCCTTAGAAGCAGTCTCATAAACCCACTTATACAACGGAGAAATTTTTAATGCTTCTAAAAATTTAAGTGTTAAGATAATTGGTTTTTCAGGGAGTCCTTTTATTTTCTTTCCGTGACCTGCATAATCAAGAACTGCCTGGTAATCTTCTTTCATAGTCGTGAATTCTTTTGCACCTATGTTGAATGTATCATTTACTTTGTCTTTATCAAGAGTGCAGCAGAGATAAATCGCTTCACAAAGATCTTCTACATCAAGTAGCTGGTAACGATTATCTCCTTTGCCAATCATCGGGAAACCGTGACCATCTTTTGCCCAATCGTAAAGTAAATCAAAAACTCCAAGTCGTTCAGGACCAATAAATGATTTTGGTCTGATAATAGGAACACAGGTTCCATTTTCTCTCAACTTTACACATTCTTCTTCAGCTTGGATTTTCGCTTTTCCGTAAGGTCCAACTCCGTCGAGTTTATCTGTTTCATATAAAGGATGATGATCAGGAATTCCGTAAACAGCTGTTGATGAAATATGTATGAAGCGCTCTACTTTGTATTTTTCTGAAGCTTCGAGCAAATTTTTAGTACCGCCAATATCTGTCGAAAATATTTCCTCAGGAGTGTAAAGTGGTAATGCAGCCGCAGTGTGAATTACAATATCAACTCCTTCAACAGCTTTTTCAACAACTACCTTGTCTCTTATATCGCCTTTTATTGGTTCAATTTTATCTTTCATATCGGGATAATCAAAATCCACAATATCTAGTGACTTTATAGAATGGCCTTTTGCGTGTAGAAAACGGATCAGATTTATGCCTAAAAAACCCGATCCACCAGTAATTAAAATATTCATTGTCGTTTGTTTTTTTG
>JARRKF010000018.1:0-11562 GCA_037388405.1 Ignavibacteriaceae bacterium
TTTTGCACTATTTCAAAATTTGGATTTTTCTTTCGCGATAAACAGGCAAAAATTCTGTGGTGTAATGTTGAAACGGATGACTCAATAATTTCGTTAACTGATGAATTAAACAAAAGATTAGAAAAGTTTAATATCCAGAGTGAAAAAAGAAAATTTAAAGGACACTTAACGCTTCTGAGGATTAAAAAACCAGTTACTGAAAAGTTTATTAAAAGTTTTAAGGAATATTCATTTGATGAAATAAAATTTAACACAAATGAAATTGAACTTATACAGAGTGAACTTAAACCTTCCGGATCAGAATATAAAGTTTTAAATATTTATGAACTCAAATGAGGAGGAAAAATGGCGGCCGATAAAGAACAAAAGCTAAAAATAATTGAAGATGCTATCTCTACCATAGAAAAAACTTATGGTAAAGGATCCATAATGAAATTGGGTGATGGTGTTGTGCAAAGCATCGAAGCAATCCCTACAGGTGCATTATCTCTCGACTATGCACTTGGAATCGGAGGAATTCCACGAGGAAGAATAACTGAAGTTTATGGCCCGGAATCAAGTGGCAAAACAACTTTATGTCTTCACGTAATTGCTGAAGCACAAAAGATGGGAGGACTGGCAGCATTTATAGATGCGGAGCACGCACTTGATGTTAACTATGCGAAGAAACTTGGAGTTGATACTGCAAACCTTTTAATCTCACAACCAGATTATGGCGAACAGGCTCTCGAAATTGCAGATACTCTTGTACGAAGTAATGCACTTGATGTAATTGTAATCGATTCTGTTGCTGCACTTGTCCCTCGATCGGAAATTGAAGGAGAAATGGGAGATGCAACAATGGCTGTTCAGGCAAGATTGATGTCACAGGCACTTCGTAAACTTACTGCTGCTATTTCCAAATCGAAAACATCAGTGATTTTTGTAAATCAATTAAGAAGTAAAATTGGAGTAATGTTCGGAAACCCCGAAACAACTACTGGGGGAAATGCACTTAAATTCTATGCTTCGGTTAGAATTGATATAAGAAGAATTGCTGCGATTAAAGAAGGAGAAGACGTAATTGGTAACAGGACAAAAGTTAAAATTGTTAAAAGCAAAGTTGCTCCTCCATTCAAGCAGGTTGAGTTTGATATTCTTTATAACGAAGGAATAAGTAAAATAGGTGATCTTATTGATCTTGGAGTTGATCAGGGAATAATCAAGAAGAGTGGTGCCTGGTTTACTTACGGCGAAGATCGTTTCCAGGGAAGAGAAGGATTCAGACAAAAACTTGCTGAGATGGAAGATACAAGAAAGAATCTGGATAAAGAGCTTCGCACTAAACTTGGCATGCTTAAAGATAGTGGAGATGCTAAAAATGAAGAAGTTGATGATAAACAGAAATCGAAGGATAAGAAGTCAAAATAATTTTTTTATGAAATGCGAATTGATAAAGTTGTTAAAAAAGGAAAAAATGATGTAACAGTTTATTTAGATAACGATAAAGTTATTTTTTTAAATGTTGAAGTATTTTTAAAAAATGGTTTGAAGAAAGGTGATGAAATTTCTGATGACCATTTTTCTTTTTTAATTGAACAGAATAAACTTTTTCATATAAAGCAAAAAGCGTTTCGTTTGTTGGGAAGAAGACAGCACTCATCCTCAGAATTGAGAAGAAAATTGTGGGATAGAGATTACGAACAAAAACTTATTGATGAAGTTTTAAATGACTTAACAAAGAACGGGTATATTGATGATACGGAGTTTATTCGGGCATTCATGGATGAAAAAAGCAGGACAAAGAACTGGAGCAGAAAAAGAATAAAAAGCGAACTGATAAAAAGAGGTCTCAATCAGAGTTTAATTGATAAAATATCACGTGAACAAACCGATGAATCAGACAACGACAATGCAATTAGGGTAGCAAAGAAAAAATTTGAAGTATTCACTAAAAGAAATTTAGAACCGAAAGAACTGAGAAATAAACTATCGACTTATCTTTTCTCAAAAGGCTTTGACTACGATTTAATAAAGACTGTTGTTGATAAGCTGCTGAAGGAGTAAAATCCAATTTTATTTTGATTTTTTAGTTCGATTCATTTTCCTAATCATCTTCGCAACTTCAGGGATACTCACTTTCTTAGCTGCATCAGCAGGCGAGAGCCATTTTCTTTTTCTCAGATTTTTTTCCGGATAGTCTTTATAAACTACAGTAACTTTCATTGAATAAACTTTAGTAAGCAGCAGGGGATAAGTTATATTCAATAAATCCTTTTGGGATAATCCAGTTCTTTTTTCTTATTGTTGTAACAAGCAGAATCTCAAGAGTCCCGTTTTTCCTTCTGTACGGTATAACTCCAGATTGATCAAATTGAGTTTTGCTTTTTGTGGTTCTCTTTCTCTTCATTAGACTATTCAAAGAATTAAAATTGATTTCTTAAATTTGTTCGTTCAAAAATAGTTTACTTAATAAATAACAACAAATGAAATACCAAATTTGTGAACCTGCTCAGTAGTCATTCATTAATAAATTTCAATACGTTCGGTGTTGATGTAAAAGCAAAATTCTTCGCGGATGTTTTTTCTGAAGAAGAATTAATTACTCTAATCAATGATCAAAATTTTAAAAAGGAGAAAAAATATTTTCTCGGTGGCGGCAGTAATATTCTGTTCACAAAGGATTTTGATGGAATTATAATCAAAGTTTCAATTGGTGGAATAAATATTAAAGATGAAAATGCTGACTCAGTTTTAATTGAAGCAGGTGCAGGAGTAATCTGGAATGATCTCGTTAAATTCTGCGTTAATAAAAATTTTGGTGGAATCGAAAATCTTACCTTAATTCCGGGAACTGTTGGTGCCGCACCGATTCAGAATATTGGTGCGTACGGACAAGAACTTGCTAGTACATTTGAATCCCTTTCAGGAATCTTTGTTGAATCGAGTGAAAGAAATATATTTGGTAAAAACGAATGCAATTTTTCATACCGTTCGAGTATTTTCAAAAATGAATTAAAGAATAAATTTGTAATCACATCAGTTCAGTTAAAGTTGTCAAAAAATCCCCGACCAAATATTTCTTACAAGATCTTAAGAGAATATCTTTCAGAGAAAAAAATATCAACTCCAACTATTGCAGATATTAGTAATGCTGTAGCAAGCTTAAGAAAACAGCGGTTACCCGATCCATCTAAAATCGGAAATGCAGGAAGTATTTTTAAAAATCCGGTTGTAAGTAGAAGAGAATATGGGAAGTTAAAGTCTGAATTTCCTGAAATTGTCAGTTTTCCTTCTGAAGGAGATTCGCTAAAATTATCTGCCGGCTGGTTGATAGAAAAATGCGGTTGGAAAGGAAAACGTGTTGGAGCAGTTGGCACTTCATCGGATCATGCACTAATTGTTTGCAATTTCGGAAATGCTAGTGGTGCCGATATTCTTGATTTCACGATGAGATTAAAAGAAGAAGTTGCAAATAAATTTGGAATTGAGCTTCAAGAAGAAGTTAATATCCTCTGAACAAGATTGAATTATTAAAAGTTAATTTATAACTTCCATAAAAATAAAGTAATCTTTTAAACAGGAATGAAGAATGAATAATCAGAAAAATGTAAATAAATCGGAAGAAGAAGGACTCTCAGCATATGAAAAAGCTGCTCAGGAAGGAGTAGATCCACGTTGTATTCCGCAGAGACTTGATGGTCCGGTTCCTGAACATGATGAAATTGTTTATCCAAATTATCCTGAATCTGATCACGAAAGCTGGAAGTATTTATATGACAGACAGATGAAACAACTTCCCGATAGAGCTTGTAATGAGTATTTGGAAGGCACGGAAGTATTAAAACTTTCACCAGATAAGATTCCATCGTTAAAAGATTTGAGTCACATTTTTTACAAAACTACAGGATGGAAAGTTGCAAGAGTCCCGGGATTGATTCATGAACAAAACTTTTTCGAGATGCTTAGAAGAAAAGTTTTTCCTTCAACAGACTACATTCGCGGAAAAGATGAACTTGATTATACTCCCGCACCTGATTTATTCCATGATATTTTCGGACATATGCCGCTACTGACAAATAAAGCTTTTGCTTCATTTTACCAAAAATTTGGTGAGGCTGCTTCAAAAGCCGAAGCCATTCATTCCGGAAAATATAGTCGTTCAGCAGTACGATGTCTGGCACTTGCAGCCAATACTTTTTGCAATTGATTCCTTCGAACAGCTTGAAAAAGGATTTGAAAAGTGGTGTAAAGAAAACGGTTTGTTAAATTAATTCGCACTTCTGATTTGTAATTCTACTCCTCTATTAGTTCTTTTTTGAACTAATTAAGATTATTTATTGTTTACTATTGTTAATTGTTATACACTAAATTGATAGTTAAATTGTTTAGTGTCTTTATCGATTCTTAAAATTTTTATATTTAATATAAGAGGTTATTATGTCTTTGAAAGTTGGTGATAAAGCTCCCGCATTTAAACTAAAAAATCAGGATGGAGAAACAATTTCTTTATCTGATTTAAAAGGAAAACCAGTCGTTTTATATTTTTACCCGAAAGATGATACATCAGGCTGCACCAAGGAAGCATGCAATTTTAGAGATGAATTTCCGAAGTTCGGGAAAATGAAAGCTGAAATAGTAGGAGTAAGTGCTGATTCAGTTGAATCACATAAAAAATTTGCAGAAAAGTATAAGTTGCCTTTTAATTTATTAAGTGATGAGAAAAAAGAAGTTTTAGAAAAGTATGGCGTATGGCAAGAGAAAAGTATGTACGGGAAAAAATACATGGGAATTGTCCGAACTACTTTCATTATTGATTCAGCTGGAAAAATTCAAAAGATTTTTCCAAAGGTTAAGGTTGATACCCATAATAAAGAAGTAATGGAAGCTTTGAAAGAATTATAATGGCGAAAAAAGTTTTTATGACACGTCGGGAAACTTTCGCTGCTGCTCACAGGTTATTCAAACCTGAATTATCCGACAAAGAAAATTTGGATTTATTTGGAAAATGCAGCAATCCAAACTGGCACGGACACAATTATACTTTGGAAGTAACAGTTGCTGGTGAAATTGATAAAGAAACCGGATTCGTACTTGATATTAAAAAGTTGAAAGAGATAATGCATCAATTTGTAATCTCAAAAGTTGATCATAAAAATCTAAATTTAGATACTGATTTTATGAAAGGTATTATTCCAACTTCAGAAAATATTACTATTGCAATTTGGAATCAGCTGGTTGATAAAATTCCTGGCGGCAAACTGTCTTCTGTAAAACTTTATGAAACTGAAAATAATTATTTTGAGTACAAAGGAGAATAAATAAGTGGACAATGCAAAGTTAAAAAATATAATTCACGATCTTCTCGTAAATATTGGAGAGGATCCAAAAAGAGAAGGACTAGTCGATACTCCTCAAAGAGTTGCAGATGCATATGTATTTCTTACATCCGGATATAATAAAACGATTGAAGAAGTAATGAACGGTGCTTTGTTTAATGAAAAATATGACGAAATGGTGCTTGTAAAGAATATAGACTTTTATAGTCTCTGTGAACATCATATGCTGCCTTTCTATGGTAAGGTACATGTAGCCTACATCCCCGATGGGAAAATAATTGGTTTGAGCAAAATCCCTAGAATCGTAGATGTATTTGCGCGCAGGTTACAGGTTCAGGAAAGGATGACGCAGCAAATAGCAGATACTCTCGAGCATTATCTTCAGCCAAGAGGTGTTGCGGTTGTGTCAGAAGCATTTCATATGTGTATGATGATGCGCGGAGTTCAAAAGCAAAACTCATCTGCTACTGCAAGTGCTGTTCATGGAGATTTTAAGGATGATCCGCGAACGAGATCAGAATTTCTAAATCTAATTTCTCAGAAGAATTTATAAACATGCCAAAAAAAGACGGAATATGGATTACTGGTGCAAGCTCCGGTATAGGAAGAGCTGTTGCACTCGAGTTTGCCAAAATTGGGTGTAATGTTTTTGTTTCGGCACGTAGAGCACAAGAATTGGAAAGGTTAAAAGATGAAGATGGTAAGGTGGGTGAGAACATATATCCTTTTCCGTGCAACGTTGCATCTTCCACAAATGTGGATCAAACATTTAAGAAGATCAACAATGAATTTGAGGTAAACTGTCTTATAAATAATGCCGGAGTTACATCCTTTAAAAACGCAGCAGATAACTCAGTTAACGAGATAAATGATATCATTAACACCAATCTTCTGGGAGCAATTTATTCAACAAAAGCTGTTCTTCCTACTTTTATCAAGAATGAATCAGGAACGATTTTTAATATTCTTTCAGTAGTTGTGAATAAAACCTTTACCAGAAGTTCTGTTTATGCGGCTTCTAAGATGGGATTATTGGGTTACAGCAATTCATTGCGTGAAGAAGTCCGTGATCATAACATTAGAGTCATAAATATTATACCTGGTGCAACAGAAACTTCAATGTGGTCCCAGGAGATAAGAAAAGAGAAAGCTGATAAAATGATGAATCCGGAAAGTATTGCCAGAACAATTGTTTCGGCATATTTACAAAAAGATAATCTTGTAACTGAAGAAATTGTCTTGAGGCCTGTTACAGGAGATTTATAATAAAAACAGCCGGTGATTGCACCGGCTTTTTGGAGAGAGATTAGATTTAAGAAAATTTTTATTCAGGATTCATAAATCTCATTTTCCTAACTTCCCGATGCTTCCTATCGTGCATTCTGTCCGTCATTTTAACCCAATCTTTCTTTTGCTGATCTGTTAAAAGTTGATAGACATCCATTTGATGATTTGCACGAGCTATTTCTATTTTATTCTTTGCAGCAATTATTTCGTTTATTTTATTCAGATAAGCATCTCTGGAAAAATTAATAGTATTTTTCAATTCTGCAAGTTCTACTTGCTTTTTCTCAAGGTTAGCTCTTAAATCTATCATTTCTTTTTGATTACTAAATCTTAGTGTTTCAATTTTATCCATCTGCTCATCAGTTAAATTAAGTCTATCTTTCAATTGTTCTTTAAACTGCATAGTCCTTTTTTCTCTGTTCTTACCTGGAAATTCCTGGGCATAAATAGTTCCGGAAATAAATAATGCACTTAAAAGTATGGTTAAGATTATCAAGTTAACTTTCATTTTTTCTCTTTTGAATTGAATTTTTAAGAATTTGAACATTTAGACAGGACTATTCATCAGAAGGTTTAAAGGGGAGATTTAAACCATTTGAGTCATATATTTGTTTAAAACAATAGAAATATTCTTTTTAAGGAATGAATTATAATTCGGATGACTATGAACTTGTTAAGGATTTTTTATCCGGTAATCAGCAAGCGTTTAATAATCTTGCAAGAAAATACCAGGAAAAAATTTATTGGCATGCAAGAAGGATAGTTGGTGATCACGATGATGCGCACGATGTTGTTCAACAAGTTCTTTTAGTAATGTATAATAAGTTAAGCAGTTTTAATTTTAGTTCTTTATTATACACATGGATCTTTAAAATAACTTATACGAGAAGTCTGAATCAATTAAAAAAGAGAAAGCTAAAACGGATAGTTACATTTAATTTTAGTGACGATATCGAAAATATAGGCTATGAAAATGTAATTGATAATCTCGAGAATAAGGAAGAGATAGTTCGGATGGAAAAAATACTAAATAAATTGCCTTTAAAGCAGAGAGAAGTTTTCGTAATGAGAAACTTTGATGAATTAGCTTATGAGGAAATTTCAAAAATAACAGGTAGGTCAATTGGAACACTTAAAACAAATTATTTTCACGCATTTAAGAAAATAAAGGAGCTTATGGATAATAATGAAGATTGAAGAAAGAGTCGTAAAATATCTCGATGATGATTTAACTTTAGAAGAAAGAGCTGCTTTCGAAAAAGAATTAAAGAGTTCAGAGGAATTAAAAAGAGTACTTGAAAACTTTACTGGTGTAAAAGAAAAAATTAACAGGCAGAAAAACCTTAAGCTGAGTTCTGACTATGCGAATTCTATTCTTTTTGATTTTCACAAAAAAGCTGGTTACAGAAAAAAGGAAACTTTAAGAAAAAGCTTGTCTTATGCTTTTGGTTTGATTCTTCTGATTTTAATCGGAATATCGGTTCAAAAAATATTTTTTAATAACCTTGTTAATAATTCAGTTGACTTAGAAAAATTCACTCAAGCTTTGGATGAAAATCAAAAATTAGATTTACTTGAAAGTCTTAACAACAGTAATGATTTATCGGATATAATTTCCGATGAAGAATATGTTGATTTACTAGAAAAAAATCTTATAGTAAATGAAAACATTCTAGAAAATTACGATATTGGCTACAAAGATTTAATAGGAAATTTAAGTGATAATGAAGTGAATAAAATTTACAATGAATTAATAAGTAAAAATATTCTGAAAGAGGTCCCTTTATGAAAATAACTTTTAAAGTTTTTACAATAATGATAATATTTTCAGGTGTAATTTTCTCTCAACCGGATAGATGGCGTGGTAAGGATGATGATATGCGAGGAAAATTTGAGCAGCTTGAAAAGATAAAATTAATCGAAGCTCTTGGAATGAATGAAGAAACCACACTACGATTCTTCGCTAGAAGGTCTGAGCATCAGAAACAGCAGCAGGAAATACAGGATAAGATTGATAAAAAAATTGAAGATCTCGATGTAATCTTCAAAAGCGGACGAGTTGCTACCATCGAAGAGATTAAATCTGACATAAATGAAATAACGTCATTACAATCTCAACTTGAGAAAAACAGAGTAGAGTTTATAAACTCACTTTCTGACATCTTATCATATGAACAAATTGCAAAGCTTTTAATTTTTGAGAGGAAATTTCGGGATGAAGTTAGAAGGCTTATAATGAAAGAACGAAAACCTCCGCTAGATCGACAATAATCCATACTTGCCTGTGTCTTAGGAAAAATTTTTTCTATCTTAAATCAAGTGTTGATTTTCAAAACGTGCAGCCATATTTTTAGCCACTAATTTTTGCGGAAGTGGTGGAATTTGGTAGACACGCTATCTTGAGGGGGTAGTACCTTAATTGGTGTGCGGGTTCAAGTCCCGCCTTCCGCACTAGATGTATTTTCATTAATAAATTAAAAGGTGAATACTTTATGAAACGTATAACAGTCTTTCCCAAGATTTTATTTATGATTCTTTATGCAACGTTTTTGACTTTTGCACAGGATATGAAACCCGATGCTGCTAAACTTTATAACGAAGGAAACAGTTTACTTAAAGCTGGCAATTACAAAGGTGCAATAAGTAATTACGATCAGGCCCTTGCAATAGAGAAAGATTATCGTATTTATTATCAAAAAGGTATTGCTCAGAAAAAATCTAATGATCTCAGCGGATCATTAGCTTCATTTGAAGAATGTGTAAAACTTAAAAGTGATTTTGAAGCAGGCTATAACGCAGTTGGTGGTGTTTATTTTTCTATGGGAGATTATACTACAGCCATAGATAATTTTGAAAAAGTACTTACACTAAGTAATAACACCGGTGTGAAGAAGAAAGTACAGAAAAATTTGGCCATCGCGTACGTTAAATTAGGCAATGATGAAATGGGTAAGGGAAATGCTGCTAAAGCAATTGAATATCTGAATAAAGCTGTAGACAATGATAAATTAGATGCGGCTTACTTATCACTTGCTCAACTATACTCAGAAACCGGTGACTGGGACAAATGTATTTCCGCGGCCGAGAATGCTCTCAAATACAAATCGAAGATAAGCATTGGTGGACCATATTATTATATGGGTCTTGCTTATAAAGGTAAGGGCGATTTAGCAAAAGCAAAAGAAATGTTTGAGAAAACTAAATCTGATCCAACTTACAGGAAGAATGCGGAATATCAGCTTGGATTGCTGAAATAATTAATACAAATATTCTTTATTTAAACCCTCTTTAACCAGAGGGTTTTTATATTAATTAAATTTGAAAATGATAAATACAAATAAAGCCCTCACTAGATTAAAAGCAAGAGAGCTACTTCCCTTGATAGCAGTCTCAGCAGTATTGAGAAAATATGAAAGTTTGGAAAAGTTAATTAAAATTGCGAAGCTTAAAAAAGTCTCATTCAAAAAAATGTATGAAGTGCTGTTGCAAAATTATCTTTTCGCTGGCTATCCATCTGCAATTCTGTCTTTAAAAATATTAAAAGAAGTTTATCCTTCTAAGAAACTTCCTAAAGCAGAAGACATGAATCTCTATCATTTTATGAACAAAGGAATTAAAAACTGCAAGAAGGTATATGGAGATAAATTCGAAAAATTAATTTATAACATCAGGGATTTTTCACCGGATTTGGCTGAATGGTTGGTTTTTGAAGGATATGGAAAAGTTCTTGGGAGGAGAGGTTTATCATTTAAAGAACGAGAATTGTGTATTGTTGGTGTATTAACCGCATTAGAATTTAATGATCAACTCTATTCCCACATAAATGGCGCTTATAAAGCCAGAGCATCTATACATGAAATTATTGAAGTAATAGAAAATATTAATCTTATAGGGAATAAAGAGTTAGTTAATTTTGGATTAGCAGTTGTAAATAAATTTAAAAAGGATAGGGAATGACCGATAAAGTGCATTCCCTTAATTGGATTATAAATTAAAGTTCACAAAGACATCTAACGTTGCGGCACTTATTGTATCTTCTCCTTCATCCTTACCAGTCAAATTAAATATTTTGTAGCAAAGATATACATCCAGATTTACCAATGGAACGATAGTAACTTCTGAACCTAATCCTCTACCACCACCAAATCTTGTAACACCACCATACTTAGTTTCGACACCATCCACTTTTTGAGTAAAATCGCCAAAATTACTAAATGAGAGGTCTAATGCAATGTAGGGATTGAAACCTAATGGGACAGGAATAAAATTGTATTGTGCGCCTACTCCGTATTCAAAAATTGACTGACTATTTTCGATATCCTGAGATGATGCGTTTGTACCCTTTCCTGAGAACATATGGTACAGTAGAAAAGCTCTTGGTGTAATTGGAATTAATGGAAGGTCTAGTTTTCCCATTGCACCTATATTCCATTCAGTGGAATAACCAAGTCCATCTTCAGAAACTTTATTCGTCAAATAATCAGGCGATAAGACCTGAGTTATTCCTCCACCAAGGCCTATGTTTAATGATTGAGCATTTGATAAAGATGCAGTAATTAAAAATATCAGTGTTACTATAAAGATGGTTTGAATTATTTTCACATTTCCTCCATTTTAATTAATGAATAATTTTTCATTCAAAAATACAAAAGCGTTCGAAGAAAAACCAAGACTAAGTCTTTTAGTTATCAAAACAGAAACATCAAATTTCTAAACAATATCTTTAAGTGATATCCTATATTTTATTATTTCTCTTGACTTTAAGTATTTGAAAACCAATATTTAGAGTGATAAACTTTAGTCATTTTAGCATAAAAGGGAAAATTTTTATTGTTTTCTGAATTGTAATAAATACTAAAATCAGGACGCAAATTAAATTAAATAAATGAGAAATCTTCTAAAATTCCTTCCAATACTCTTAATTCTCTATTCCTTTCTGGTTTATAGCCAAAGCATC
>JARRKF010000019.1:0-13708 GCA_037388405.1 Ignavibacteriaceae bacterium
GAAAAAAGAAAAAGCACTGATATTTGGACTAAATGAAAAAGTTCTTCAGCTGAATAATCTTATTGATACTGTGATTGAAATTTCCCGCTTTGATAAAAGAGATGTTTTATTCGAATTGGCTCTCGAGAAGATTGCTCCTCTCACTAATGCCTCATTTGCTTTGCTTCAAATAAGCAAAGAAGATAAAATTGAAAACTCTTATACCTTTCCTAATGGTGTTAACATAAACGAAATCATTAATTCTGAATTCAAGTTAGAATCCTCTTTCGATTTTAATAACTTATCGTACAGATTTACACTGGCGGAAAAAGAAACGCGGAAAGGTGTTATAAAGTTTAATGAATTAGATAAAATGCTTTTAGATGCAGTTGCACGTCAGGTTCAAGCGTCGATCGAAAATCAATATCTGAACAGTCAGGCAATTGAAAAAGAAAAAATGGAAAAAGAGCTAAGCGTGGCGGCGTCCATTCAGCAAAGAATTCTTCCTGAAGCACTACCAAACATAGAAGGATACGATTTAGCAGGAAAAAACATTCCCTCGAGAGAAGTTGGAGGAGATTATTATGATTGCGTTGATTTGGGTAATGGGAAATACGCATTAATTATTGCCGATGTTGCCGGAAAAGGAATTGGCGCTGCTCTTCTTGTAAGTACGCTAGATGCTGCTCTTTATTCATATCTTCAATTTGATATTTCTCTCACGGAAATGGCTGAAAGACTTAACAAGCTTATTTATAAATCATCTCCATCAGATAAATATATTACTTTTTTCATTGCCGTTCTGGATTCCAAAACGGGTGAGCTGGATATCGTAAATGCCGGGCACAATCCAATCTTATTATCAAGAAAAGATGGAACCCTTGAAAAAATTGACGCCGGTGGCGTTGGTCTTGGTATGTTTGATTTTAGTGTGCCGCTCACTGGGCAAAAATCAATTCTGCATTCAGGTGACAAGTTATTTCTTTACACAGACGGAATCCCTGAAGCAATGAATGAAAATGAAGAAGAATATTCAGATGAGAAAATGATAAATTTTTTTCAAAATCATGCCGAAAGCCCCGCCAAAGATTTTATTGACGATTTAGTAAACGATGTTAAACACTATGTTGGCTCAGCTCTGCAGAGTGACGATATAACCGCCCTGGTTCTTAAACGAGCTTAATTTTTTAATAGAATAGGAGAATTTAATGTTCATTAAACATTTTAATAATGTTTCATTAATAATTTTAGTTATGTTCTCGTTTCTTTCGTTTGCCCAGCAAAAGCAAAAAACGGAAGCTAATGCAGACTTAATTGAATACACTAATAAAGAAGGATTGCCAACAACAAATATTTCAAATGTTGTTCAAACTAAAGACGGTTATATCTGGATAAGCGGAATTGAAGGTACTTACAGATTTAATAGTTATGAGTTTGAAGAAGTTAGAGAAGATATTGGTCTGCCTAAAATGCAGAATATGTATTATGATTCTACAAATAATGTAATGTACTTTGCTTCTCCTTCTAAGTTCATAACGTTTGATGGAAAAGACTTTAAAGTTTATACAGAAGAAGAAGGGTATAAAATAAATGGATTATCAGGTCAGCAAATATCCTTTCTTAACGCTGATAGCAAAGGACGAATATGGATTGGGTCCTTAACACCATACGTAGATAAAAAATTTAACGGTGGTCTTACAAAATTTGAAGATGGAAAATTCACCGTATATGATTCAAAAAATTTTCCTTTGGATAATGCTACTGGATTTATTGAAACACCCTACGGTGATCTGATATTTAATTCGGCAGGAAAAAATACACAGACTTTTCAGGACGCGTATGTTGCCTTATTTAAAAATGGTGTTTTCAAAAAAGTTGATGAGTCGATGGGTATCACTCTTCAACGCGCAAATATATTTTCTAAAATCACGACTTGTATTGATAAAGATGGAAATACATGGTTAGCTTGTATGGGAGGAGACATTTTTAGCGGATCAAAAAATAGTGCCGGTGTATTGATGTACGACGGAAATAAATTTCATCAATTTACTGATGTTAAAGGTCTTATGGGTAAAAATCGACTCCCTCTGGAAGTTTACTACAGCACAAAAATGGATAAACTTTTTTTGACCACATATAACTTAGTGCCAGAACTATTTAATGGAAACAATAAAAACTTATATGAATTTGAGAACGGAAAATGGAAAGCATCAGACATATTGCAGCAAATAAATGAAATTGAAGATCAAGTACAAAATATCCTAATCAGATGTTTTATTATTCAGAGGATAGATGGAAAAAATTTGATGCATTTAATGGATTTAGCGGCACTGAGATAAATGAAGGTGCATTGATGAATACAGCTAATGGAATTGGAATATATTATCCAAATTTTTCAAGGATGCTCACTCTTAAAGACGGTTTATTACTGAGCCAATATAACGGAATTCCAGATCTATATTCTGATTACAATGGAATTGTTTGGCTTTCATATTCATATACTGAATTACCGGCGTATGCACAAACCCTAAATTTAGGAATTAATGTTTGGGATGGTAAAACCTTACGAGCCATTACAGAAAAAGACGGACTTGCAGGTAATATAACATTTAGACCACTCCAGGATAGCAAAAAAAGAGTCTGGATTCCTACCTCCAGGGGTTTGACCATGATTCGTGAAATTACAAACAGCAATGGCGAACAGATATTTAAATTAAATAATATTCCTGATGAAAATGGGAAGCCTTATAATATTTCAAGTATTCTGGAAACAAAAAAAGGTGATATTTATGCCTGGGAAAATTTTATTAGACCCGCTTCAGATAAGCTTGTAGCTGCCGATTACTATCTGGGGAAATTTGATGGAGAAAAGTTTGTTAGGCTAAATTCACCTTTCACCGATGGTGATAATTCTAAAAAGTATCAGCTTTTTGATCTTCGGGAAGATAATGAAGGAAGGCTCTGGTTTTTTGGTTTATTTGCAGATGATATAAAAGATATTACTTCTGCCCAATCAAAAATTATGTTATACGATGGAAAGTCCTGGTCTAAACCTCCAGTGAGCTGGAATATACCAACAGATCAATTGCATTATGTCGGCAATTTAAAAAACGGAATGTACTTCTTAACTGTTGGCGGATTTTATGTTTTCAATGGAAATAATTTTGTAAACCTGAGTGATAGTGTGAATGCAAATGCAGATTTCAGAATCTTAAAAGGAGCTAGTGTCGCAGGAACAAAAACTGACATTCAGGCGGGGGGTAACCTATATATAAGACTTAGAAATAGAGGACTCGTAATATTTGATGGAACAAATCTTAACTTTTACACAAAAAAAGATGGGCTTCCATCAACTAATATTTCAAATCCTATAACAGATGAAATTAGAGGAAACGTTTACTTTTCTTCACCTTCAGGAGCATTAAAAGTAAATGGAAATAATTTTCAAACATTTTACGATGACGAAAGCATTGTCAGCGGTGGACCATATGTATCAGCAATGGATGGTTTCGGAAATATGGTTGAATTTTATAACGGTGTTGGGCTTTACATTAATAAAAGTGTAGAAAAAAGTTATCCATTAAAGATTTCATCTGTATCGATAAACGGAAATTCTAAATATTATAATTTCCCAACTGCATTATCCCATGACGATAATTCATTTTTATTCAATTATGCTGCTTTGAACTTCAAGGATCCGCAGCAAACAACATACGAACATTTTCTTGAAGGCTATGATAAGGACTGGTCCAGACCAAGCAATCTTTCCTTTGCAGAATATCAAAATCTTCCTTCCGGTGATTATACTTTCAGAGTTCGAGCTATAACTTCTAATGGAGTTAAAACAAATGAGGCATCTTATGCATTCGTAGTAAATCCACCTTTTTGGAAAACATGGTGGGCATATATTTTATATGTAATGTTCGTCGGTCTCGGATTGGTTGGTATGAGAAAGTTTGAACTTGATCGAAGAAAAGAAAGAGAAGCTAAAAAATTCCTGCAGCTTGAGAACGACAGAAAAACAAAAGAATTAGAAGAAGCAAGACAGTTGCAGCTTTCCATGCTTCCTAAAGCACTTCCTAATCTCCCGCATCTTGATATTGCCGTATATATGAAAACGGCAACAGAAGTTGGAGGTGATTATTACGATTTCCACGTTCATATGGATGGGACATTAACTGTTGTTCTTGGCGATGCAACCGGTCACGGTATGATGTCTGGAATGATGGTCTCTATAATGAAATCACTTTTTATGTCTGACAGAACAAATAAAGAACTTAAGCCGTTCTTTGAAAACGCCAGTGCAGCAATAAAAGATATGCAGCTTGGGAGGTTAATGATGGCGCTCACTTGTGTTCAGATACGTAACAATAAGATCATTACTACAAATGCGGGAATGCCGCCACTATTTATTTACAGAAAAAGTTCACAAACAATTGAAGAGGTTGTAATTAATAATATGCCTTTAGGCGCAATAAAGGGTGTTAATTATGATATTAAGGAAATGGAAATAGAAAGAGGAGACACTTTATTATTAATGAGTGATGGATTTGCAGAATTGAAAAACAATGACAAAGAGGTGTTTGGTTATAAAAGGGCCAGAAATAGTTTCGAAGATGCAGCAAATAAAGAACCCGAAGAAATAATCTCTTATTTACGAGAAGCAGGCAGAAGCTGGACAAATAATGCTGAACCCGATGATGATGTTACGTTTGTTGTAATTAAAGTAAAATAAATTTAAAAAGGATTTTAATGTTTAGAACGAAAAAGTTTTACCAGACATCAAGCTGGGTAATAGGTGTTTTGATATTCTTATTTGCTATAACCTCTTTAAGCTACGGACAAAGAAATTACCTGTTTGAAAATATTTCAGTCCCCGAAGGTTTATCAAATTCTACAGTAAATTATATCTTTCAGGATAGCAACGGATTTCTTTGGATATCAACTAATGATGGCCTTAACAGATATGATGGAAACAATATAAAAGTATTTAAAAACGATCCAAATGATTCCACTACAATACCAACTAATGATTGCTACGCTATTGCTGAGGATGCAGACGGATACATTTGGATTGGTGTATCAAATAACATCTTCGCAAAATACGATCCGAAAGATGAAACTTTTCACAGCTATCACTTAGAAACCGCGCATGTCACTAAAATATCTTATTCTTATTCTGCACTTTTAGATTCTAAAGGAAATTTATGGTTTGGATCTACATATCACGGAATACAAAAATTCAACAAATCAAAAAATAAATTTGAACAGATACACCTCGATGCTTCTAATAATAATACGCAATGGGGTAATATTTTTAGTATAACTGAATTAAAGAATGGAAATATATTAGTTGCCGATTATGCAAACGGGATAAACATATACAATGAAAAACTTAATTTGTTTCAGCCATATTACATTAAAGCAAATTTCAATCCAACTGAAATTCAATTAATTTATGAAGACATGTCAGGAAATATCTGGCTCGGCGGCAGAAATCAATTAATAAAATTTTCACCTTCTTATTATACCACTGAAGATTTCAATTTATTTAGCTTAATCAAAAATCCCACTAATTATGATAACATCACAGGAATTGTGCAGGATGATGAAGGATACTTATGGACAAGTGTTTATTCGCAAGGACTTTATAGAATTGATCTTAAGACAAAAAACATCGAAAGAATTAATTATACTAATAATGAGGTAAACAGCTATGGACGGGATGTTATCAATAACATTTATAAAGACAAATACGGTGTTATCTGGCTTGGTATATGGGGAAAAGGCCTTATCAAATTTGACCCGCTTAGCGAACCATTTAATTTTTATAAGTTTTTAACTAAGGACGTAACAAGCTCAAGCGCAAATTTTGCAACAGTATTTGCAGGTTTACATCAGAGTAAAGAAATAACTATTGGAACATCTGAAAAGGGCTTATTTACTTACGATCTTGAAAATCGTAAGTCAGATAATTTGAAATTCAAAATTGAAGAACCTAATGTTTCTGGTGTAAAGATAAACATTCAAGGACTCGCTATTGATAATGCAGGTAATAAATGGTTTGCATTTAATAACCTTGGTCTGCATAAAATTAATAAGAATAATTCAATAAGTACTATTCTATCACCTAATAAAAACAAAACTTCAAGCTATTATATTAATTCTATAAAAATTGGTTTACAGGGTAATATCTGGATGGCTTCAAGACAGGGATTTGAGAAATATAATTCAACTCAAAATCAATTTACACTCTTACCTACGATCATGAATAAACCAATGAGTCCAGAGCTTTCGCAAAAAATACATAAAATAGTTTATTCTCAAGAACCGATAGCTTCCATATTAAAAGTTGGTGAAGCCTCAAATTTGGAAAAAAAGGCAAAACAATCTGGTCAATGAATGATTTATTTAAGACATTTAATGACGGAGGAGGATTTAAAAATCGGATAGCGCTTGGATGTTTAAATCTGAAAAAGGGAAATTATAAAATCACATATGCAACAGATGTGGGTCACTCTTATGGAACTTGGAATGCCACTGCACCACCAGACTCACTTTGGTATGGAATTCAGGTTTTGAGATTAACTGACTCTGATTATAACAGCATAAATCAAATGAATGAAAAAGAGATTAATTCCGACAAATTTATGCCAATGGAAATAGGTACAATTATTGAGTTTAGTAAGCGGTTCTATAATGTTCTTTGGCTAGGTTCTACGCAAAGCGGGTTTTTTAAATATGATTTAGCAACAGGTGATTTTAAGCAATATAATTTTGACTCTCGAAATGTTAGTTCTCTAAACAATTATATTAATTGCATTTTTGAAGATAGCGAAGGAATAGTCTGGATTGCGACAGCAAACAGTTTATTGAGATTTGATCCCGCCACTGAAAAAATTAATAAGTTCGATCAAAAAGATGGACTCCCATCTAATCAAATAAATTCCATCATAGAAGATCTTGAAGGAAGTCTTTGGATTAATACAGCAGCCGGATTATCCAAATTGAACAAAAATGCCCCGGAAGATAAATGGAATTTTGTCAACTTTGATGCTCAAGACGGACTTCAAGGTTTTACTGCCAGCAAAGCAAACTGGATCAGTAAAGATGGCGAAATATTTTTAGGAGGAATCGATGGCTTTACTTATTTCTATCCCGGAAAAATAAATGAAGTTAAACCGGATATAGTTATAAACGATATAAGGATTGATGAAATATCTTTAAAATCAGATTCATCTTTGGTAAGACTGGAACAAAGTATAATGAAAACTGATATGCTTGATCTTTCATACACCCAGAATAATATTTCATTTGATTTTGCATCCATTCATTTTTCAAGATCGGGGAAAAATAAAATCATTTATAAGCTCGAAGGATTTAATACCTACTGGATCTCATCAGATAGAAATTTTGTGTCGTATACTAATCTTGCCCCCGGTGAATACACTTTTATGGTTAAAGGGTCAAACGGTGATGGAATTTGGAATGATGAAGGAAAAGCAATTCGAATAATTATTAATCCGCCCTGGTGGAGAACTACTTTTGCGTACGTAGGATACTTTTTCTTTTTCGTAGGCATAATATTCGGGATAGATAGAATTCAAAGAAGAAGAATTGTAAATAAAGAACGGAATGCAGCGGCAATCAAAGAAGCCAATCTTCGTGCCCAGCTTGCTGAAACAGAAAACGAACGCAAGACAAAAGAACTTGAAGAAGCAAGACAGTTGCAGCTTTCAATGCTTCCTAAAGTTTTACCGCAATTACCCCATCTTGATATAGCCGTTTATATGAAAACAGCAACGGAAGTTGGTGGTGACTATTATGATTTTAATGTCTCGCTTGATGGAACACTCACAGTCGTATTAGGTGATGCAACAGGACACGGAATGAGGGCTGGAACGATGGTTACTTCAGCTAAGTCATTATTTAATAGCTATGCTGCAAATCCTGATATACTATTTACATTTAAAGAAATGACCCGCTGCATTAAACAAATGCAATTTCAATCTCTCGCAATGTGTATGACAATGCTGAAAATTCAAAATAATAGATTACTTATGTCTTCCGCTGGTATGCCGCCTGTTTATCTATTCAGAAATAAGCATCAAATAATTGAAGAATATTTAATTGAAGGAATGCCATTAGGTACGATGGATAACTTTCCTTATGAATTAAAAGGAATAGAATTGTATTCAGGAGATACAATATTATTAATGAGCGACGGTTTTCCAGAACTAAACAATCAGCATAATGAAATGTTTGGCTACAGACGAGCCAGAAACTCATTTGAAGAAGTAGCGGAGAAAGAAGCAGATAAAATTATTGAATATCTTAAAAATGAGGGCAATCGCTGGACTGATAATAAAGATCCAGACGATGATGTAACATTTGTTGTAATAAAAGTAAAAAATTAAGAGTTTAGAAATGAAAGTATTAGACTTCCAAATTGAAATTTTATTCTGTTTCATTTTATTATTTTCGCTTGCTACATATGCCAACTCAGCTGATACAATTTTTGTCCATTCGGATAGTTTAAAGGAAAGGTCAATCTCGTTAGATGATGTTTGGAAATATCATTCCGGGGATGATTCGGTTTGGTCAGAACCAGGATATGATGATTTCAGCTGGGATACATTAAATACTCGCATGACGATTTCAAACACACCAGAATATTTTTGGAAGGGAATCGGTTGGTTTAGAACAAATATTAGAATCGATTCTGCATTAATTAATCGTCCCTTAGCATTTTTAATAAATCAATTCGGTGCATCAGAAATTTATCTAAATGGAAAGCTCATTAAAAAATTAGGAACTATTGGACAAACTTCAGAAAAAGAAACACCTTATCAACCTTCAAACATTCCGTTTACAGTAATTCTTGATACCAATTTAGTTTATAACATAGCTGTTCGGTATTCCAATCAATTGGCTTATGAAAATTTGAAATGGTATGATTCCAAGTTTGAGTCAATAGGGTTTACGCTTTCCCTCCGTGATAATGATGATGCTATAACCTCCAAAGTTGATAATGAAAAAGCAAACGTTGCCCTTAATATTTTAATCTCTGGTATATTCCTGGCACTAGCGTTATTATACTTTTCGCTTTTCATCTTTTATTCAGATAAAAAGGAAAATGTTTACTATGCATTGTTTAATTTTTGTATTTCGATTTTGTTTGCCGTATCACAGTTAGAACGATCTGTAAAATCTGACCTGAGTTTAATTGTATTCTACAATACTCTTTCCTCGGCTTCATTGACCATGGTATTCATATTTTACCTGGGTTTTCTTTACTCAATATTTTATACAAAGATCCCCAAACTGTTTTATATCATAGTCACTATCGCAATCGTGTTTGTCATTACTGATGTTATCGGATTTAACAAAAACCTGCTCGATAAACTTCAACTTAGCTTTATTGCACTAACGACCCTAGTAGGTTTATTTATTATTATTCAGGCAATCAGAAAGAAAAAAGACAATGCTTGGATTATTGGTACAGGTGTAATATTATTTGTTTTATTTGTACTGGCACTATTTGTTGTCGGATTTCTTGGAAAGAATATTAGCAGTATCGTGGGAATTATACTTTTCTTTATCGGGCTTGTTAGCCTGCCAATAACGATGTCGATTTATCTTTCACGAAGCATAGCAACAACCAATAAAAATTTGCAGAAGCAGTTAATTACAGTTAAAGAGTTATCACAAAAAGAGCTTGAACAAAAATTAAGGGCTCAAAAAGCAGAAGCAGAAAATGAAAGGAAAACGAAAGAACTTGAAGAAGCACGGCAACTTCAACTTTCTATGCTTCCAAAAACACTGCCTCAACTGCCACATTTAGATATAGCTGTTTACATGAAAACTGCAACCGAGGTTGGTGGTGATTATTATGATTTTCATGTTGGCATGGATGGTACTTTAACTGTCGTAATTGGAGATGCAACGGGGCACGGAATGAAAGCAGGCACTATGGTTACATCAGCCAAATCATTGTTTAATAGTTATGCCGCAAATCCGGATATACTTTTTACTTTCCGGGAGATGACACGTTGCATAAAACAAATGCAATTCCAGTCCCTCGCTATGAGTATGTCAATGTTGAAGATTCAAAATAATAAACTATTAATGTCATCTGCCGGAATGCCTCCTGTATACATTTACAGAAGTAAACACAGAATTATTGAAGAACATTTAATTGGAGGTATGCCATTAGGTACCTTGGATAATTTCCCTTATGAGTTAAAGGAAATGGAATTGTTTACAGGAGATACAATATTAATGATGAGCGATGGTTTTCCTGAATTACAAAATGATCTAAATGAAATATTCGGATATAAACGAGCAAGAAATTCTTTTGAAGAAGTAGCAGAAAAGGCCCCCGAGAAAATTATTGAATACCTTAAAAACGAAGGCAACCGTTGGTCGAACAACAAAGACCTGGACGATGACGTGACAATTGTTGTGATAAAAGTAAAATAAATAGTAGAAAGGCTCATAATACCATTGTTTTAGGAGCTTAAAGTGCCTCCTACAGGGCTCGAATCCCGCTAAAAGCGGGACTGATTAAGAGGCAGTTTCACACTTCTGTAAGTTGTAGTTTTTCAAACACTTAAGAGTCGCCGACTTAGTTTATTACCTTAAAAAGTGAAAATCTATCACTATTTCAATTTATATAAAGTATGTAGTGAAAATTCAGATGCGCCAGAAGCTTAAAATAGATCTACCCTTCATTTAAATACACAATTTCGCATTTTTATAATTTTTTATTTGACAAAGAGGGATATTAATTATAACTTTGTTCGGAAGCCGAACAAAGTTACTCAAACTTTTAACTCGATAAAGTTCTCTTCCAATTAAAAATCATATAATTAGTTGGATGCTCGCAATGAAAACAGAATTACTGCAACCGGGGCGAATTAAAAATTTTTCAGCTTACAATTCAAACTATGAAGAGCTATTACTCACTCTGTCTTCTTCTTCTCGTAAAAAACCATTCCTAATATTAAAAAATAAATTATACAGCTTAATGATTTCATTAGCTGCTTTTTATATGAACTTAAACAGCAATATTGTATGGAGGTTCGCATGACCTTTAATCAACCGAATTTAAACCGGATTAAACTTCTGCTTTTCATCTTCTTCATTACTCTCACAACTGTTAGCGCTCAAGTTGATCAAGTTTCAGTAGTTAATGATGAAAGTGGATCAAAGTTACAAATCAACGGAAAAGACTTTTTTGTAATTGGAATGAATTGGGATTACTTCCCGATTGGTGAAAATTATTCTTACAGTCTTTGGACCCAACCGGAAGATGTTATCAAAGATGCATTAGACAGAGAAATGACTCTTCTGAAAAATATGGGTGTAAACGTGATTAGACAATATGTTGGAATTCAACCTAAATGGATTGAGTACATTTATAAGAATTACGGAATATATACGATCATTAATCATTCTTTCGGTCGTTATGGTGTAACCATTAATGATGTTTATGTTCAGAATACAGATTATGCTGATCCTCAAACCCGCGAACAGCTTCTCAAAGAAGTTAATGATTTAGTTAATGAGTATAAAAATATTCCCGGTTTGTTAATGTGGCTTCTGGGCAATGAAAATAATTACGGACTTTTCTGGGGAGGGGCTGCAACCGAAGATATTCCGGAAGGAGAAACTCTAGAGTCAGTCAGAGCAAGACACATGTATAAACTATTCAACGAAGGAATTAAAGAAATAAAAAAATATGATACAAACCATCCTGTTGCTATTTGTAATGGTGACCTTCTCTTTATTGATATTATAAAAGAAGAAGTTCCTGATATGGACGTTTTTGGTGTGAATGCATACAGAGGAGTTTCTTTTACTGATGCTTTTGAAAAAGTTAAAGAGAAGCTGAATGTTCCGCTAATGTTTACTGAATTTGGCTCCGATGCTTTCAACGAAAAAGAGATGCGCGAAGATCAATCGATGCAGACAAAATACCTGCTGGGAAATTGGGAAGAGATTTTTGAAAATGCTTACGGTCAGGAAGAAACCGGAATCTCAATTGGAGGAATAACATTTCAATTTAGTGACGGCTGGTGGAAGTATTTACAGGATAGTAATCTGGATGTTCATGACATTCACGCTTCATGGTCAAATGGAGGATACAAAGAAGATTACGTTGAAGGCGAAAATAATATGAATGAAGAATGGTTCGGAATATGTGCTAAGGGTCCTACAGATGAAAGAGGATTATATCAACTGTATCCACGTGCTGCATACTACGCACTTAAAGATGCGTTTCAAATAAGTCCTCTGGATAAAAATGTTGATGCGGTAGCTATTCGTTCTCATTTCGAAAAAATGTCACCTACTCCTTACGTACTTAAAGCTCGTGGCGATAAAGCTGCTCTGGAATCATCTGAATTAAGTCTTGTCCGTTTAAGTGGTCTACGCCTTGAATTTGAGACTATAGTACTGGTGGCTATAAAATAACTACACCAGATGATCCAATTGAAGGAAGTGATGAATACCCTTCATTTTTAGGTTTTGATCATATGCAGTCGTTTTATGCACAGTTTGAATCACAGCCTGCACCTAATCTTAACGGTAAGTTAACGCTTAATGTTTTGGGTCATGTTCCAACTAATCCAATAGATGAAATATTTTATGAAAATAGAGGGAGACCTGTTACTGTAGAAACGCCCGATGGCCAGCAAACTATAGATGGAATCGAAAGAATAAAAGTATACTCAGCGAGTATTAATTGGGAACAAAAATGGTTTTCGCTGGATGGATTTTATAGAACCGGTCATTATCACTGGGGATATGAAGGTGATTTTTTTGGGCTATATCCGGAAGCAAACTATGGTCCGAACATAGATATTTACAATGGTAATGCCCCATTAGGATTTGAGATTGCCGGAAAAAAACAACTTGAAGGATTAAAAGTTGCTTTTGGTCCAGAACTATGGTGGGGAGCCAACCCGGCCGTATTGATTAAATATCGTCGGGATCTTGGACCAATTACAATGACAGGAATATATCAGGAAGATTTGGATAAACAGCTACAAACCGTCAGCTCCTTTGCTGTGCCGGTTCCTCCGACAAGAAAAGCCACACTTCAAATGGAAACAAAGTATGGAATCTTCGGATTTAAAGCAGGTGGTATCTGGTCTGGTAGCACTAAAGAGGGTCAAACATTTCAGTTAGTTTCCGGCGAACCCGGTAATTACAAAATTCTACAAGATAAAATTAAAGATTCAGATGCGTTCGGTGGAAAAGTTAAAATTACAGTTTCCAGTGGAAGATGGAATTGGTATGCTGAAGGTTCTGCACAAGGCTTAGTTGCCGATGGATATGTTAATCAAGCTCTTACTTTTACTGGTTGGAGATTGAAAGACCCTGGCATCGGAAACCATTACGCTTTGCTTTCGGGTCTTAATGTTTTATTCGGAGACTTCCAGATTGCCCCAAATTTTTTATGGCAGAAACCGATTGAAGGTCCTATTCCCTCTGACGTTCCGCCACCTGGAAGACCCAGAAACATTTTAGATGATCCTTTTGCTGTTTTAGGCAACCGCGAGATGACAGCAGGGGAATTATTAATTACTTATGATCCAACGCCGGCCACATGGATGTATGCCTGGGACAACGATGAAAGAGAAGATGCAAAACTTGCATTTAGCACTGGCGTCATTTTCAGACATCAACCTACTACAAGAGATGCTTCAATAGGAATATCAGC
>JARRKF010000020.1:0-17392 GCA_037388405.1 Ignavibacteriaceae bacterium
AAGGACAACCACGTGAGTATTGGAGATTCATTGATGTGTAGTTTTTTATCGGGGCTATATCCCACAAAGGTAATGGAGTAGTCGTAATATCAGCCCATTCATCTGAAGTATATTTGTGTTTTGGAATCCCTTTTTCAAGATCATCTAAAAACAGAGGGAGAGTAATTTCGGCTTCATTAAGAACCAGATGATCAACGTTTTCATAATTTTCTGAGCTGCTTGTAAATAAAGGTCCGCCGGCTACAATTTTTGTGTTTAAATTCTTACACCTTTGAATTACTTCATTTGCAGATTCACTTTGAACCGACATGGCACTTATGAAAACATAGTCAGCTTTAAGTATATCTTCATTTTCTAACTTAGTAGCATTCATATCAATTAATTTTTTATTCCAATCTTCCGGCAGCATTGCAGCGACAGTCAGTAATCCTAAAGGTGGGAAGCTTGCTTTTTTTGATACGAATTTCAGAGCGTGCTTAAAACTCCAGAAAGTATCGGGATACATCGGGTAAACTAAAAGTATATTCATTTTTCATTCCTTAAATAAAATATTTTCCTAAACAGCAATTCGTTCTTCAACTGAGTTATGATAAGCGTTCTGATCATGAAAGATTGCTCCCTCAGGAAGCCAGTTCCACAACGGACCTAATTCTTCTTTTATAAGATTCATATAGAATTGCGGAAGCTCGGTTGTTTCCTGCTCAAAGTAATCCCTGAATTTTTTATCAGTGTTGAGTTGCTTTAATATTTTTTTATTATATGCAACTCTGCCGAAACCTTCTTCTGAAATTGCACGCACTACATTCATCCATCGTGGTATGAATGCTTTTGTAGCAACCAATCGCTTTAGTATTGCACTCCAGGAAAATGTGTGTTCACCGAGATCGATAATATGTGAATAAAACTCAGGCCAGGAATAGTTTAATGGTTTCACATTCATTGCATGATTATTACTGATAAAGTGAAAAGGAAAAGGGATCACTCTGTTTGATTCCTGGTATTCCAGATTGAGCGGTGCTGCCCTTCCGAATGCAGAAAGCAGAGAATAACCGGGAAATGCACCCGGGGTTAAGTCTACAAATTGTTTTGTTAGCTCAAATGGTTCTTCTCCCTTATCGCAGTCAAGCCCTAAAACAAAATTTGTTTGCACATAAGGCATGTAGCGAAGTATCATATTAATTTGTTCTGAAACGAGTTTTACTTTATCTGTCCCTGTATTGCGCCCCGTATTTGATTTGTTCCCAAGGTCAAACCACGATTCTATTCCCGGTAGCATCACTTTGAACCCGTTACGTTTCATAATTTTAATGTGAGGCTCAGTTAAAATTGATAAGCTGCTTTCACTAATAAAATCTATGCTGTCTTCGGGAATTGCTTCTTCAATTGCATTCATATAATCATTAAACCGTACACCAAAATTCGGATCGTGCCATCCTACAACCGGACGTTTGAACTTAGTAAGTAAAAACTTTAAGTCTTCTTTCATGGTCTCAAAGTCTAAAGGCTGATATGCCACTGTTGAATCAATACAAAAACTGCATGTATAAGGGCAGCCAAGGCTTCCAAGCATAGGAACTATCTTTAATAGCGGAGCTTTTTTAAGTGTGGGTTCAATAAATTTCCAACGTTCTCTGACACCGGGAAGCGACAAAGGTTGGCTTTTTGCTGAAAGGAATAATCCTTCGGGACGATGTAAAGAACAATCGTAAAGGATTTCTTGAATAATATTTTTATCAGTAAATCCAACTACATAATCAAAATATTTTATTGCATCTTCCGGATAACATCGTGCATGTGGACCTCCCAGAACAGTAACAGCTCCTCGTGATCGAAGTAGGTTGCTTAAAGCATAAGCAGTTTGTGCTGCTTCAGTGAAAGCACCAATAAAAACCAGGTCCGCATTTTGTGGAAGTTCATTAACTAAATCTTCTTTGCCTGTGTAACATACATAAGTAACATTGTGTCCTTCTTCTTCACACCAAACTCCGACAATCTGCGGCATTATACTTGCAAAATTTGCATTCATAATACGTGCGAATAATTTCTTGTTCGGTTTTTTTGAAACGAGATCAACTATTCCTATTTCCAACTTTCGCCTCATATTAACACGAATCCTTCCTTTTAATTTTATAAATAAAATTATTATGGTAGACAGAACATTTTGTTCTTAACCTAATCAGCAATATAATAAGATATTAAAAGTATTTGGTGTAAAAAATGAATCTAATGGATGGAAAAAGGATTAATCCTTTTAGATGATAAATCGGAACATATGTGGGAATGAATGAAAGGAATTACAATCTTTTTTACTAAACTCTATAAGCAAATTTTATAAATCTTTTTATAAATTGTTTAAATAATTATTTAAAATTGAAATGAAGACAAACCTGCTAAACTTTGTCTATCATTACAATAATTTCTTTTTTAGTTTTTGAAAATTTTTTCTGCAACCTGGCCAACAATTCACCATCATCTCCAACGTTTAATTCTAAATCGGCTTCTGTTATTGCTGGATATGCCGTCCTGATCCTTTTTTTAAGGCCGATCCAATTTCCTTTATTATTTATTTGGTACATATAAAACTTCCCTCGTGTTAATTAAGCACATATTATAATATAAAGAAAATGATAGCGGATCAATAGTGCAGAAGGATGAAAAAGTGATTAATCCATTATAATTCCAAACGAAGAGCGTTCATAAAATCCTCTTAATCACCACAACAGTGGCATCGTCCTTCCATTTGCGATTTTCTCCGAAATCCTCTGCAGCTTGAAATACAGCCTTTAGTATTTCATCTGCACTTTTTTCTTTATTATTTATTAATACATCTTTTAAACCTACCAGACCAAACTCCTTTCCCAAACTATTTTTTCTTTCGATAATTCCGTCAGTATATAAAACAAGGACACTCCCTAGATAAATATTTACAAAAGATCTACGAAGATCAATTTCTGATAAGGCTCCGAAGACAAGCCCGGTAGATTCTAATTCAGTAATTTCGTTCTTATGTAGTAAAATGGGAGCAGGATGACCTGCGTTTACATAGAATAAAGAACCGTTCATTTCCATTTCAGCGTAAAAGAGCGAGATGAACCTTGCAGAATATATACTTTGATAAATTACTCTGTTCAATTTTTTTAAGGTGTGCACCATCTTCATCTGATTTTCCAACCCCATACGTAATCCAATAATAACATCTCGCGCCATCAAAGCAGCAGGTATTCCATGCCCACTTGCATCTCCAATACAGAACCCAAACTCGTCATCATTAAATTTATAATAATCGAAGATATCTCCACCCACAAGTTCTGCCTGCTTTGAATTTCCGGCGATTTGATAACCGGGTATTTGAAGAGAATAGGTTGGAAGTAAACTTTTTTGGATAAGGTAGGCTTGCTCATATTCATTTTTAATTGATTCGGAGAGGAGTCTATAGTTTAATACAGATCTTACTGCATTAAGACAAAAGTCAATCTCCTCACGCACCCAACCACTTTTTAATTCAAATATTAATATCCACTTCTTTTCCTGACTATTAACCATAATAGCGGCAGGTATTGCATATTCTTTTGATTGAATACCATTTATGGTCGGACCAAAAGACTGGCTATCGAAAATATAAGTTTGTGAGTTTAGTACGGCTTGTACTATGAACGAATTTATTGAAAGATTTGATTCAATGTAAATATTTTCTAACCGTGAAAGTGGAGATACGAGCAGATACTCATCACTATTCTTCTCGTAAATACGTCCTCCTCCTATATGAAGATCATTACCAAAAGTTTTTCCAAGCTCTTTTACAATGTTAAATAAAAAATCAGAGCCCGATTTAACTTTATTTATTTTACTTAGAAGAAAATCTAATTTCCTGTAGAATTCTTTTGGTTCAATCACTTATAGTTAGGGGAGATTAACATTAATGAAATTACTACAAGTAATATTATGATGGACTATAGGATCTAGTTCATCGCATAAGAAAGCTTCCACACCATCGAGTGACGCTTCAGGTACGGCTGCCCACGTTACGAATAAATTCGGACCATGAGACTGAACTTTTTTATTGATCTGCATTTCAATTAACTTATCACGTATTTTCCCCTGTCCAACATTCACAATGGTTTTTTCATCATTGCCAGACCATATTACATAAACACCAATCAGGTCATTGAAATATTCGTTGTTCAAATTGATTAATTTTAACCTGCATCTTGATCCTAGAATACATTTACACCAGTCAATATTCATTTATTCACCTGAGATTCAATTCCTTTCTTTTATACTATAACTTAGTCGTTAATAATGGAAATACTTTTAGCAATCGTTTTAAGGGTATCACCTGAGTAAGAATAATTTGCAATCTCAAGGCGAGTATGCAATGCAAGTTTTTCCATAATATTATGAATATGACTTTTCACTGTATAGGTCGATATACGAATTTTTTGACCTATCTCTTTGTTGCTCATACCTTCACCAAGTAATCCAATAACTTCGCGTTCACGTTTAGTCATCTTAACTGCTTCGTTCAATTTAGATTTACCTTCTCTTACTGCGTGATGCATCCTTAAGGATGAAACCGTTTGCACCCGCTTTTACATACTGCAGGATATCGGCTTGTACAGGTGCCAGGTCCATTACAATGATTTTTGCTTCCGGGAAATCTTTCTTCACTATTTCCACCACATGTAAACTGTTCTGACTTCTCAACCCTAAATCCAAAAGAACTACATTTGGTTTTAACTGCTTGATCTTTAATAATGTGTCTTTGCCATCTCCGGATGCAGCTATTATAACGATATCCTTTTGAGGTTTTAGAATAGCAAGGATTCCATTACGCAAAAGACGATTATCTTCAATAAGTAGCAGTCTAATTTTTTTCATTGCAATTTTCCCATACAATAAACTCTTCAATATATGTGCCTTGAAAGATTATTATTCATGTATTTTTATTTTTTGGGAGATACTGGTTCAGTAGTATAAACCTTACCTACTTTGATACTCTCATTCTTCACTCCGCGTGGTTCTACAGAAATATCATTATTATCTGCTTTCCCGGGGTTGTTTGCCAATATCATTTTATTCATTTCTGGATTATTTAGCATAGAATTTACAAGCTTCATCATTTCTTCCTTGTTACCACTTGTTTTCGTAATCATCATATCCATCATTTTTGTTCGCATCTCTGAATCTGATGATATTTTAGTCATCCACTGATCAGTCTGATCGTTCATTAGTGCTTTTCTGTTATCCACTTCAATTTGAGCAATTAATGAAAATGGGATGAATAGAAGTACGAATAGAATTAGATTTTTCATTTAATTTTTCCTTTTTTATGTGCAACAGAGATTACAACAATTCAGGCTATAAAATCAATAGAACAAAGGGATGAAAAAAGGACTACATCTTATGGGCGAGAAATACTAATCATCAAGTAATGAAAGGTCATCCAGCGCGGACTTCGTTTTTCTTGAATCGTGTAAATACTTAGCGATCTGAACCCGTGTACTAAGTGCAAGTTTTTCAAGAATATTATGGACATGACTTTTTACTGTATAAGTGGAAAGATGAAGATTTTGAGCGATCTCTTTATTTGTATGCCCTTCCGCTATCAATTCAATTACCTGCCGTTCACGTTTCGTCATCCGCACAGCTTCTATAACAGCTGAAGGGTTTGATCTGTCAACTGCCTGTTCGACAATCTGGGAAAAAAGTGATCCGGTTAAATTGGGCGGTAAAATTTGGAGACCTTTTGCTACAGACCGGATGGTTTTAAGAAAATCATTAACCGTTGCATCTTTTAGTATGAATCCTGATACGCCTGCCTGTACAAATTCAAGGACATCTGCCTGCAAGGGAATAAGATCCATCATTATTATTCTGGTATTAGGAAAATTTTTCTTAACCAATTTAACTAAATACATACTGCTACGCTGGCGAAGTCCGAGGTCGAGAAGAATTACGTCGGGTTTATGTTTGCGCATTATCTTCATAATGTTCTCACCGTTCCCAACCGTCACTACCAGATTCATATCCCTCTGTTTTTTAAGCATAGCAGCAAGGCCTTCGCGCAGAAGACGATTATCTTCAATAAGTAGTAATCGTATTTGTTTCATTAAAAAATCTTTTTTCGGTATTTAACTACCAATTGATTATTAAATATTTGTTATAAGCGTAAAAGATAGAAAGAGTATTGAAATCACTGTTTTTAAAATAAAAAATATATAAAATATTTTCTCCCGGAAAATTATAATTTGTAAAAATTTAACATGAGAAGAAATTTTAACATATTTGAATCAATTTTATTTACTTCTTCACATAAAATTCACCGCGAGTATATGCCCGGTGAATTATTGATTTCTTCCTACCAGTCTTAAGATATCCATTAGCGATCATTAAAGATGATACCATCGCACCTATAAATTGCTTTACCCTGCTGGTAAACTTAAAATTTCTTCTTTTCTTTGCTTCATTATAACATAGTTCAGCAACACTAGTAACCGCCGGCATGCCATATTCTGTTAAAATCATTGCCTGGATAAATGTCTCGGGTTTCATTACGATATCAAAAAGGAACTTCCCTTCTCCAGTTGCAAGACCGGCAAACTGGGGATAAGACGTTGCGAATTCCTTTAATTCCGGGATGTTTATTTGTTTTGAGTAAATTTTGGTTTTCATCTATTCACCATCATTATTATCAATTACGAATTTATCAGTTGCAATATATGTAAGTGCTAATAAAGTATCAAAAGTAAACTTTTTAAAAGAGCTGGGATTGTAAAATAAATGTAAAACCACTTCTAGCTTTAATATTATTCTTTTATTTATGCTTTAACATCTATATTATGGCTCGGCAGTTCGGGCTAATTGCATTTCTCAGGTACGTTCTCACGATTTTTTATTTATTTAATGAAAGGGTAATCGAAATGAATCTAAAGCTTAAAGAAAAAGCCGATTTAAAAAGCCTTATTTATATTTTAATTACTACAACTTTGTTTCTTGCCCAATGGATGTGGATAGGAGTTAATCCATTTTTATACACCTGGTTTTTATTTATGTCGGTTTCTGTTGCGGTGATGACTCACAATCACAATCATCTACCAATGTGGCGATCGAAAACAATGAACGTACTGACAGATTGGTGGCTGACTGTATTTTATGGTTTCCCGATATTTGCGTGGATACCAACTCATAATAAAAACCACCATCGCTTTAATAACCGGGAAGGAGATGACTCGATTACTTACAGAGTAAGTGAAAAAAATAATTTTCTCACACTCGTTTCATATCCAACTATTAGCGGCTACTACCAGCAAAAAGCTATTGTCGCTTATTTAAAGGATATGAAAGCAAACAACAGAGAAAAATTCTGGATATGTATTTCACAATATTTTGTACTTGCTGCCTGGATAGCTTCTGCTCTAATATTAGATTGGGAGAAGGCATTACTCTTTGTTATCATTCCCCAGCAAGTATCTCTTTTTAGTGTTTTGATATTCAATTACGTCCAGCATGTTCATGCAAACGAGGAGTCCGAGTGGAATCATTCAAGAAATTTTACCGGGTTCCTGAACTTTCTTCTTTTCAATAACGGATATCATACTATTCATCACCATAAAGCAGGACTTCACTGGAGTAAAGTTCCTGCTGCACACAGAGAAATTGAAAAAAACATTGATACGGTTCTTCTTGAAAGAAGCTTTTGGTGGTATATCCTAAGAAGTTATTTCTTATCAATATTTATTCCGAAATTTCGTACAAATTCAATGAGACTAGAAAGGATGCGACAGCTAGAATTATCGCTCAATAATGTTGAATTAAATGTCGAAGAGATTAGTTAAGGATGTTAGAGCAACTTTGAACAAATGATTTTAATTGAGGATTTGATATATATATTCAGATCAGAAGCAAGAATTTATTAACCAAGATAATCTTTTAGTTTATTACTTCTCTTTGAAGAACGTAATTTTCTTAGTGCAGTTTCTTTAATCTGTCTTATACGTTCTCTGGTAAGACCGTATCGTTCGCCGATTTCTTCAAGCGTGGCTTTCTGACCTGTCCCGATTCCAAAGGAAAGTTTAATCACTTCAGCTTCTCTTTCATTAAGAGTTGAAAGTATACTCTTAACTTCACTTATAAGAGAATCGCTAATTAATTCGGTGTCGGGCATTGGATGTTCATCATTGTAAAGAATATCTATGAGTGTGGTTTTATTTTCATCACCATTGTTAAATGGTGCATCGACGGATATGTGACGTCCGGAAATCTGAAGTATGTACGCTACTTCATCAGAAGTGATATCAAGAATTTTTGCTAGCTCTTCAGTCGTTGGTTTTCGTTCAAGTTCCTGTTCAAGATCCCTATGGGCTTTGCTTAGTTGAGTAAGATTTGAAACACGGTTTAGCGGTAAGCGAACAACTCTTGATTGATCTGCAATTGCTGCCATTATTCCCTGCCTTATCCACCAGACTGCATAAGAAATAAACTTAAATCCTCGTGTTTCATCAAACTTTTGAGCAGCTTTTACCAAGCCAATGTTACCTTCATTTATCAAATCGCCAAGAGAAAGACCTTGATTCTGAAACATCTTTGCAACAGAAACTACAAACCTTAAATTAGCCCTTACTAATTTGTTTTGTGCTTCGATATCACCATTCCTGATTTTAATTGCTAATTCAACTTCTTCGTCGGAAGTTAAAAGTTCATACTTTCCTATTTCCTGAAAATACTGGTCTAAAGATCTGTTTTCGCGATTTGTTATCTGTCTTGTTAATTTCAAACTGATTTTCTTTCAATATAATTGATAAACAAATAATATTCTGTTGAGGAATTTGTAAACGGGAAGTTATCAGGGCGGCCGTTCAAATTTTACTCTTAATAATATACCGAAATAAAATGACGCAAAGAAGCTAATAAGAATTAAAATGATGATATCTTATTGATTAACGTTCAGACTTGTAAGTAAGTCCTAAATAATCTATGTTGCGTGTGTCCTGCAAAATAAAACTTAGATAAGAGAAATACTTCTCATGGTTCCCCTCTTTTAATCCTAAATTTATTTACAGAGGCATAAATGCCGGCAAGGATTTATTCATTGTCTAAAGCCGTGCTATACTTATTACCATTCAATTAAAAGGAGTATTAAATGAATATTTATGTAGGCAACCTGGCACAGGATGTTAAAGATGAAGAATTAAAAGATCTTTTTTCACAACATGGAAAAGTAGACAGCGTTAAGATCATACGGGATATGTTCAGCCAGACTTCAAAGGGTTTCGGATTTGTGGAAATGCCCGGAAGAGCACAGGCGCAACAAGCTTTGGATCAATTAAACACATTCGAGTTTAAAGGAAAGAAGCTGGTTGTAAATGAAGCCAGACCTCAGAGGGAGCGAAGAGGCGGCGGAAGAAGAAGATAATTTTCTCTTCCTTTTAAAACTTTAAGCTGCAGCAACACTGCGGCTTTTAATTTTTTATCTGAGTATGCTGTTAAAAATTTTAATTAATAACGAAGGAAAAACTGATGAAGATATTTGTAGGAAATTTATCACACGAAGTGGATGAGCAGGAACTAACAGCACTATTTGCAGAACATGGTAGCGTAAGCAATGTTACAATTGTAAGAGATGGTTCAAATCAAATGTCACGAGGTTTTGGATTTGTAGAAATGGTGCGAAAAGTTGAAGCAAAAAAGGCATTAAAAACTCTTAACGACTTTGAGCTTAAAGGGAAAAAAATGTCAGTTAATGAAGCTAAACCCGGACGTGACAGAAATAGTGCCGGTGGAAGTAAAAAGTTTAGAAGAAGATAACTAGAATTTCTACTGATAAAAGCTTAAATCTTAATCTCCTGAAAATATGTAGCCGGCTCCGCGGATACTTTTAAAATAAACTGGGTTTGATGGATCTTCTTCAAAATATTTTCGTAAGCGTACAATAAAAATATCTACAGTTCTTGTCTCAATTTCCGGATTTAAATGCCATACGTTTTCTAAAAGTTCTTTTCTTGTTACAATCTCACCTTTCCTTTCTACAAGGTATTTAAGAAGCACTGCTTCTTGCGGTGTAAGTCTTAATTCATTCTCACCATGTCGGCAGTTAAGATTTTCAAAATTAATCTCATTATTACCAAACTTGTAATTAGGTTGCTTTTTAGAAGCATTTTTATACCAGCTTTTTCGTTTTAACATTCCTTTTACGCGCAGAAGAAGTTCATCAAGATGGAATGGCTTGGTTAGATAGTCATCCGCACCTGTTTCCAATCCTTTAATCCTGTCTGCAGATTCTGCTTTTGCTGTAAGCATAAGTATTGGCATCTGTGGATCGGAACTGCGAATTCTTTCAGCAATTTCAAAGCCATCAAGGTAGGGAAGCATTATATCAAGAATCACAAGATCAAACTTTTCTGATTCATAAAATTCAACAGCTTCCTTCCCATTCTCTGCCCACTTAACAGTATAGCCTTCTTCTATCAAATTGTATTCGAGTCCGAGCGCAAGAGTTTCTTCATCTTCAACTAATAGAATTCTGCTTCCTTTGTAAATATCATTTGCCATTAAACTAGCTTTTGATTTTTAGTTTTAAAAATTTTTTAACAATTGGTTTTTCTCACCGCGATAAATCGGCAACTCTATTCTGAATGTTGTTCCCTTTCCTTCCCCTTCACTATTTACTGTAATCTTGCCACGATGAGTTTTAATCAGCTCCTTTACACGGTAAAGCCCTAGACCAGTTCCTTTAACGCTTGGTATATCATGACTATAAATCCGGTAAAACTTGTTAAATATTTTTTTCTGTTCTTTGGGCACAATGCCTATTCCGTTATCAGCAAATTCAACCATCAGATTATTGTGGCTACAATCTATTTTTACCTCAATGAACGGTTTCTTTACAGAGTACTTAAGAGAATTATCTATCAGATTATCGAACACAATTTTCAATGCATCTCTTCCTATGCGGATTTCACAATCAGCTTTGCCGATTATTTTATAATTTTCTTTGGCAACCCTGAATCTTTCAAATGATTCTTCAAGAATATTTTTAATAATTGTGTCTGCATAATAAACTTCGTAGTCATAAGCAAGCTTTCCTTTTTCGTGCGCGGAAACTTCCAGTATAGAATTAATCAGACTCTGCAGACGATTTGCATCTTTTGTCATCATTTCAAAGAATTCTTTTTGCTTTTCGGGAGGAACATTTCTCTGCTTTAAAGTTTCAAGATAAAGCTGGATTGATGAAAGCGGAGATTTAAGTTCGTGCGTAACATTACCAATGAAGTTATCATATAATCTGGTTATTTTTAACTGAACGTTTAAATGGCGAAAAATTAATGAAGTAATAAATGACAGCCCAATCAATAAGATCAACCCAAGTATAAAAGGAAGCGCGTTCTGAACATCGTATATAAGCTGAGGCGAAACCTCTTCACCAACTTTCTCATAAACCAGATAGTTGCGAACATACCAGTAGATCCAAATTCCAAGTAAAGACAACCAAACAAGCTGGGCTACAACAAATATCAGAATATGATAAAAAAGAGAGTTCTTCCCTCTCATTGCTATTTCTTTCTTTTTATCTTAATAGACTTTAAAGATTACCAGTTTGAAGGATTAATTCTTATAATCTTAAGCTTTTCAATCTTTAAATAATTAGAGCCAGAACAAATATCCCTTATTCAGAATAGAAGTTCAAATCTGCTTTTTTGACTTTTACATTTCTTTTACAGTACTCCCGCATCATTCTGGAGCTTTAAAGACGCTCTTAAATTCGTTGCAAAAAAAGTTGCAGAACCACCATTGGGACTAATAACTGTTGCTGCAATGCTACCAAAAGAGTGGGATAAAAAACTGATCGACATGAATTTATCAAGGCTTGAAGACAAGCACATACTCTGGGCTGATTACGTATTTCTTAGCGGAATGAATATTCAGATAAAATCATTTAAAGATGTTATCAGACGATGCAACACACTTGGAAGAAAAATTGTTGTGGGTGGACCTCTCGCAACAACTCAGTACAAAGATTTTCTTGGAGTTGATCATTTTGTTTTAAATGAAGCCGAGACTACCCTTCCTATGTTCTTAGAAGATTTGAAAAATGGAAATCCAAAACCGGTTTATTCCTCTGATGAATATCCTGAAATAACAACATCACCCATTCCAATGTGGGAACTGCTCGAAATGAAAAAATATGCTTCTTTGTCACTTCAGTATTCGAGAGGCTGCCCGTACGATTGCGACTTTTGCAGCATAACAATGTTAAATGGAAGAAAGCCAAGAACAAAAACAACTTCACAATTCCTTACTGAGCTACAAACAATTTATAATCTGGGTTATCGCGGACCAGTATCTATTGTCGACGATAATTTTATAGGAAACAAAAGAAAGCTTAAAGATGAAGTGCTTCCAAAGTTAATTGAGTGGTCAAAGCAGAGAAATTATCCTTTCAACTTTATAACAGAAGTATCAATAAATCTAGCTGAAGATGAAAAGCTTATGGATATGATGATTGAATCGGGTTTTAATAGCATCTTTGTGGGAATTGAAACACCAAGCACTGAAAGTCTTATTGAGTGTGGTAAGTCTCATAACCTTAAACAGGATCTTGTTTCTTCAGTTAAGATACTTCAACGAAAGGGGTTTATTGTCTCGGGCGGATTTATCGTTGGGTTTGATAGTGACACTTCAAAGGTTTTCCAGGATCAAATAGATTTTATTCAGAAAAGTGGAATTGTTTCTGCGATGGTTGGATTGTTAAATGCCCCCAGCGGAACAAAACTATTTAATAGATTGCAATCAGAAAACCGTTTGCTTGATGTGTTCAGCGGGAATAATATGGACGGACAGATGAATTTTATTCCAAAGATGAATTACAATGAGTTAATGGGTGGGTACAACAAAATAATTAAAACAATCTACGCTCAAAAAGAATATTACCAGCGTGTCAAGCACTTTCTAAATAACTATAAAATGCCGTCTTGGAGTAAGAATAAAATTAAGTTGAAAGAGATAAGAGCTTTTATGATGCTGCTCTGGTTAGTGGGTACACTTGAGAAGGGGAAAAAATATTTCTGGAAACTTCTGGCATTCAGCCTGTTCAGGCATCCAAATAAATTTCCACTTGCGATGACAATGGCGGTCTACGGATACCATTACAGAAGAGTCGCTGCAAGAATCTGACCCCTAGTGCATAAATTATTAAAAATCAAATAAACTTTTTACTGCTATGCCTAATTTCCTTTATTGATCGTTTTAGTCCTCTGCCAATAAATAGGTTCAGATTATTCTCGTAAGGCATAGCATATTTATTTGTATGAAAACCATCTGGCTCAACCTCCCGAAGTGATTGAAGATGATCTTCGAAATTGCCACCGATAATAATAACGGTTGTTATATTCTTTCCTTCGGGCCACCAGTACCAGTAATTATTATGGGAACAAATCACTTTCGGTAGCAGAAACTTTTTACTGTAATATTCAATCGCTCCGGCTTCACCGTAATTGTTACAATATACAACAGTATGATTCCTTTCACTGTTTGGCAATGTCTGATAAACTTTTGAAACATCCTGTGCAAAACTCTCCCAACCGAACATATCTGCATAAAATTGTGGTAACTCAGTGCTGTGACCTTCATTGTTGGGCGGCTTTAATTTTAGAGCTGACTGATAATTAAGAAAAGTTTGTACTGGAAGCAACGGACGTGCATACGGAGCGATAATCATATCAAGAACAACAACGGGTATTGCAAGTGCATATTTTAGTCGTCTGATTTTAATGTTCCATTTTACAATCATAACTGCACCTCCGGCAAAAAGAATCTGAGATGCAGATGCAAGGTATTCCGCTTTACTGTGCCAGTTGATAAAAAGAATCGCAAAAGTGACCAGCCAAATATATCCAAGCGGACGGTAGATACGGGCTTTTTTATGAAAGAAGAAAAACCAAAGTCCGGGAATCCAAATAAGAAATGAAAGTGGATTTAAAATCAGAATCATATCAAGTATCAGAGAAACAGGAGTTAATCCGCCGTACTTCATTTTTGCAGCATTGCTCATAAATTCAAGATGAGCAAAGTCATGTGTTAAATTCCAGATGATGTACGGAGAAAATATGAGAAGAGCAATTAGTGCAGCAACGTAGGGATATTTAGTTTTAAGCTCAACCCTCATCGGAGTAAACAAGGTACCAATAAATATACCCGCACTCAGCCAAAGCATACTTGTTTTATTCAGGAGTCCAAGCCCAATAACAATGCCCAGCAGGTACCACAACTTGTTATTTTCTGATTCAACTATCTGAAGGAAAACGTAAGCGGATAAAATCCAAAAGAAGAGATCGAGCGAATTCATAGAATATATAGAATTCATTCCAAGGAAAATAGGAGTGAGCATAAATGTAACCATAGATATAATAACTGCACTCTTACCACCACCGAGTTTGAAAGTAAGCAGACCGAGTATAAAAATTGTAATTGAGCTCACAAATGCAGGAAGTAATCGAATTACAAAAAGTGAATCACCTAAAAAGAATTTCCAAACTGCAAGAATCCAGATAGATAATGGCGGCTGATCTACATAACCAAATGCAGGTCTGTTTGCACAGGCAATGTAATACAGCTCATCTCGGAAAATTCCGTACGATGTAAAGTATAGTGTAACTAAATAAATGAGAAGGTTGAGGATGGCAATTGAAGTAACAATATTTAATATTTGCTCATTCCTTTTCGCAAGATGGTCTTCAGTAACAACCTTTTTCATATGTTCTCTCCTTAAAAGTACATATCACGAAATGCATCTAATTGTAATTTAATAAACTTCTTAAAAGAATCTAATAAAAATTTTAAAATCGCCTTAATTTGCCATTATTTCTTCTGATTTAAATTTTTTAATGAAGTTGAACAATCACAAAATGCTGTCTTATTCTGAACCTTACATATTATTCAATTATGAACAAGTTCCACAGATAAAAAAATTTTCAAAATAATTATCACTTTCGCCTCCTTTTACTGCGTTTAATAATAGAAGCACAAATAATTATTAACCAACTAAGGAGCTATAAAATGAAAAACTTAATTAGACTCACTTTTACAATGATTCTCGCAGTAATCTTTTTTACAGCTTGCAGCACTGAAGATAACCCCATTGCACCAACAGATCCGGGGAATGGCGGTGGAGATCCTGACCCGATAGTAATAAATACACCTAAAAAAATGATAATTGAACAGATAGGTGTAGTTGGTTTTCCCGAGAAAAAATCTAACGGAGATCCTTGGGATTATAATCCTATTTTACCATTATCAAGCAGACCGGATGTAGTGGTAGAGCTAAGCATCAGTTTAGGAAATACGGAAGTATTCCGATCCAAAACTGAACAGGATGCATATTACCTCGCATCCTACACGTTTACTGAAGCTTCTTCATCAAACGATCCGGATCTTCCATATAGCGCTTCGATGAGTACCGAATATAAGTTAGAAGTATGGGATAATGATATCGCTTTCGATGATAATATGACAACTTATTACTTCACCCCGGAAGATTTTTACAATGACGACAATGCGGTAACTTTCAGTATAAACACTACAAGTAATGGTGTAGGAATAAGAGTTTATGGGACCTGGGAATATTAAGTAAGTAATTTAATTATAACCGGGACACATTGCTGATCAAGCACTTCCTTTAAATTGGGAGTGCTTTTTGTTTTTAGTGGATAAATTTTGAAAAAGCGATAAGAAATCAGTTGGCAAAAATATTTTAAAAACCGTTATCACTTTTTCTCCCTTTTACTGCGTTTAATAATAGAAGCACAAATAATTATTAACCAATTAAGGAGCTATAAAATGAAAAACTTAATTAAACTCACTTTTGCAATGATTCTCGGAGCAATCCTTTTTACAGCTTGCAGCAATGAAGACAATCCACTCGGACCAACAGATTCAGGAAATAATAATGGGGGTGGGGAGCCGATAGTTATCAATACTCCAAGATATATGCACATTGAAAGTATATCAGTCAGGCATTTTCCAAAAAACAAACCGAATGGAGATACCTGGGACTGGAATCCTCTTTCTGCAACCGAGAGAAAACCTGATCTAGAAGTGGTTCTACAGAGATCCGGAAACTATCTGCCTGCATTCTGGTCAGACCAGAGAAGGAATGCTGATTACACAAGTACTTATGTTTTTACCAAGCCAGCTTCTGAGTATGATGGCGAACTTCCATTTGATGTACCTTACTCACAGTCTTGGAAGGTTAACCTTGTCGATGATGACTTCGGCGGTAATGATCAAATGGGTAACGTATCTGTAAAACCCAATAAGATTTATGGACAGGACAACGCAACAAACTTTGACAAAACTATTACAAATGGAGATATTAAAGTTAGATTAAGAGGTGCGTGGATATATTAATTATTAATTATAAAGGATGTCACGGGATCGCTGTGGCATCCAGTTTATCTGCATCAGATTTATTCAGTAATTCACGGTATTTCTTTGCTTCATTCTTTTTCCCCCATAGCTCGTAATTTTTTACGAGCATTTTTATTGTACTTATTGTTAAACGATCATCCCTCCCTCTTTTATCCAACAAATTATTATAAGCTCTTGATAAAATCTTTTCGGCTTCCTCATATTTACCCTCTCTTGAGAAACATTTTCCCAGTATACTTTCTGAATAAGAAATGTTCCAGTGATCTGGTGGTAGTTTTTTCTTGTAGGCTTCTATTCCTTTACTAATATTTTCCTTGGCTTCATTAAACTCTTTTGTTTCAATTAACGCATTACCGAGCCCAATAAAAGCATTTGCTGTCTGAGGATGGTTTTTGCCCAGCATTTCAATTCGTAGTGAAAGCGATTTCCGGTATAACTTAACTGCTTCTGCATATTTCTTACGACTTGTAAGCAACGAAGCGTAAATATTCAGACTTGTTACCGTATTCGGATGATTGTCTCCAAGCAATTTGATTCTTAAATCCAGCGCCGACTTCAGGAGGGGTTCAGCTAAATCATATTTCTTCCACCTGTTATACATTACACCGAGATTACTTAAACTCGTAGCAACCTCAGGATGTTCATTGCCATAGATTTTTATATTCAGATTTAGTGATTGTTTATAAAGCTCTTCAGCCCTTTTATAATCTCCCTTGTCACTATAAATTCCCGCCAGATTATTTAAGTCCAAAGCAATATAAGGATGCTCTTCACCCAATAACTTTTTGTCCAGTTCCAGAACCTCTGTATATAATTTCTCTGCAGCATTAAGATCTCCCATAAGCGCTGTATTGGAAGCAAGGTTATAAAGGTCGGTTGAAATAACCGGATGAAGATCTCCAAAAATTATTTTATCAATCTTTAAAGTTTCGTTAAATAATTCTGATGCTTCCTCATAATTGCCCATCTG
>JARRKF010000021.1:0-8257 GCA_037388405.1 Ignavibacteriaceae bacterium
GTGGTAACGATCTAATTAAGGAACTTGGAAATAGAACTACAGGAAAGTGGGAAATTAACTTTTATACGTTTATTCCAGAAGGAAAACAGGGATATTTTGGTTTCTTTTCTAATTTTTCTCCTGACACACTAGAGTGGGCTTTTGAGTGCTTTTTGAACGAGAATGGAACTGCTGACCTGCATGCAGGCAGCTTCTTATCTTTCGACTACTCACAAAATGTCTGGAATAGTTTTCATGTTGTTGTGGACCTAAATATCGATAGCGTAGAATTCTGGTTTAACAACGATCTAATAAAAGAATGGCGATGGACCTTAGGAGCAAATGGACTTGGTTGTGATTTAAAATTAGCAGCTACCGAATTTTATGGAATTATAGCTAACACCAGTATGATGTTTGTTGATAATTATTGGTTTGATGGTAATCCAACTTCTGTCGAATTGGACATAAACAGAAACATTGATTTTGTACTTCAGCAAAATTTTCCCAATCCATTTAACCCAAGCACCAAAATAAAATATACTATTTCATCTGTCACCCTGAGCGGAGTCGAAGTGTCTCTTGTTATATTAAAAGTATTTGATGTTTTAGGAAAAGAAGTTGCAACACTCGTTAACGAAGAAAAACCTTCAGGCACATACGATGTTGAGTTTAACGGAAGTAATCTTCCAAGCGGGATTTATTTTTATCAACTAAAAGCTGGTGAGTATTCCAACACTAAAAAGATGATTCTTCTAAAGTAATTTTTTATCACAAGGATAATGCAAGCCTCATCTTCTGAAAAGTAGATGGGGCTTTTTATTAAATAGATTCTCAGATAAGATTTACATATGATTATATTTGTATTCGAACGATAAAATGATAATTAATGGAACCCAAAACGACAGACGATAAGAAACAGACAATCTTAAAGTTTATTACTCCACTTGTCTTTCCGGTTATTTTGTGGATTATTCATCTGCTTTCATTGTTATTAAATCTTGATTTAACGAGAATGGGGATTCATCCAAGACACATTGATGGATTGCTGGGTATTATTACTGGTCCGCTTATTCACGCAGATTTTTCTCACTTAATTTCTAACTTGTCTGGATTTTTGCACGACCTGACTATCATATTGGTGCAAGCGGAATCGCTTATGGATTTGTAAGTTTCTTATTTTTTAGTGGAATATTCAGGAGAGATAATAAATCTATCGCACTCGCGTTAATAATAACATTTCTTTATGGAGGTTTGGTCTGGGGAATGATTCCCGGCTGGAAAGGAATTTCCTGGGAGTCACATTTGTTCGGCGCACTGACTGGTCTGGTTACTGCGTACTTATTTAGAAAAATTGATCCGCCTGCAAAGAGGTATGATTGGGAAGATGAAGAAGATGATTTTAATGTTGATGACTTAGAGGTTTCTTACGATCCGGAAAAAAATAAATTTAATCCATTATAATTAAGGAGCTCAATGAAAAAGAACGTACCTGAAACAAGAAAGTACCGTCTCGAAATGAACGATAAAATCTTAAACTCTGGCTTCAAAGATTTCAATAAATTCTTTGCTCTCGATAATAAAGCATATCTGGATGGTGCATTACCTGTGAAAATGAAAGAGTTAATGGGATTGGTCGGTTCAATGGTTTTAAGATGTAATGATTGCATCTTTTATCATATCGATCGTTCAATATCGGAAGGCGCTACAAAAGAAGAGCTTTACGAAGCTTTTAATATTTCATTGATTATTGGCGGATCAATCGTTATTCCACATCTTCGTTACGCTTTTGAAGTGATGGAAGAGATATTAAAAGAGGAAGAGTAAGAGAATGAGTAGGAGTAAGAAAAAGAAGTTTCTAATAATTCCTAAAAGAATTGTAACAGCGAATTCAGAAAATAAAATTCTAGCCCATCAAGCTGTTGAAATTATCAAAGATAAAATAACAGCTTTCATTCCTATACAAGAGATTAAAATAGATAAGTACGATGAAGTTTATTATGCGGGGAATCTAACATTAATTCCTGGATTTATCCAGACACACGTTCATTTGAGTCAGACACTATTCAGAGGCCTTGCTGAGAATTTACCTTTATTGGATTGGCTTCGTTTAAAGATTTTTCCATTCGAAAATGCTCACACTAAAGAATCTCTTGAAGCGACTGCAAGGTTAAGCATCAATGAACTTTTTATGAACGGAACAACCACAATGCTCGATATGGGAACTTTAAGATATGGTGAAGTTGTTCTTTCAGAAATGATTGATTCGGGAATCCGTGGTTTTTCAGGTAAATGTTTGATGGATGTAAATGATCTTTATCCAGTTTTTAAATCATCAACAAAAGATGAATTAAATGATATGTTAAATCTCGCAAAAAGTTTTCATAATTCAGAAGATGGAAGAATTAAATATTCTTTTTCACCTCGTTTTGTTCTTTCCTGCACTGAAGAATTGTTGAAAGAAACAAAATCAATAATGAAAGATTTTCCGGGAAGTATTTATCACACTCATTCTTCTGAAAGCGAGAACGAAATTGAAGAAGTAAGAAAAAGATTTCACAAAGAAAATATTGATTACTTTGACTCAATCGGTGTGCTTGACGACCATACGCTGCTTGCACATTGTGTTCACACTTCAGACAACGAACGAAAAATGTTAAAGAAAAGAGATACCAGAATTGCTCATTGTCCTTCAGCCAATTTAAAACTTGGTTCAGGTATTGCTCCTATTCCACAATATCTGAAAGAGGGAATTTCTGTTACTCTCGGTGCAGATGGTGCACCGTGTAATAATAATCTCAGCATTTTTAATGAGATGAGATTAGCTTCTTTAATTCAAAAACCGATTTTTGGAACCGAAGTTATGGATGCAAAAACCATTTTCAGAATGGCAACGATTGAAGGTGCAAAAGCTCTGCATCTGGAGAATGAAACAGGAAGTATTGAAATGGGGAAGAAAGCTGATATGGTTTTTATTGATCTCGATTCATATTCTAATTCATATTCAGATGATGAAAATGCCATTTATTCAGATATTGTTTTTTCATCGACAAATGAGAATGTAAAAAGTGTTTTGGTTGATGGTAAGTGGGTTGTGAAGGAAAGAAAATCTTTGGTTTATGATAATGAAGAAATAATTTCTAAAGGAAAAGAAGAACTTGCAAAGCTGCTGAAGAGAATACAATGAAGGAAATAATATTCGCATCAAAGAATGAAGGTAAAGTAAAGGAAGTCCAACACATTCTGGATGGAATAAATGCAAAAATCATTTCCTTAAATGATGTCGGATTCAAAGATGAAATTCCTGAAACAGCGGATACGTTTGAAGGAAATGCAATAATTAAAGCTGAAGCAGTTTATAATCAGTTTAATCTTCCAACCATTGCAGATGATTCCGGAATTATAGCTATTCAACTTAGTGATGAACCGGGAGTCTATTCTGCAAGATATGCGGGAGAAAATGCAACCGATGAAGAGAATAACAAAAAACTTCTGGAAAGACTGAAAGCTTTTCCTGAACCGCATCGAGGGAAATTTGTTTGTGCCGCTGTTTATTTTTTCGGTGGTGAGTTTATAACAACGAAAGGCGAAGTTGAAGGAAGAATAATAAAAAAACCTCGGGGGACAAATGGTTTCGGATATGATCCATTGTTTTTGCCGGATGGTTTCGATAAAACAACGGCAGAACTTCCATCGGAAATAAAAAATAAAATTAGTCACCGTTTTAAAGCATTTAATGAATTAAAAAAATATTTAATGGAGTTGTAGTTGATATTAAATTCCCTTCGAAAATTGTTGTTTATTTCGATTATCACATTAGCTTTTAGTTGTAGTTCAGAAAATTCCACTAATCCACCGGAACAATATTTTCCTGATTATTATCCAGGAGGTATAGGTTCAACTTTTAAATACTCCGTCACTGAAAAAGATTCGGTTGGCAATCTTGTTCAAAGCGGAACAAGAGATATTCTTTTTTCCGGAACTTATAATTTTCGCGGGAGAGATTACACAACTCAATTCGATTCATTAGACTTTGGAAGTCAAAGTGCTGTAAATAATTATCTTTTCAGAAGTACTGACACCGGAGTTTTTTATGCAGTTGATACAGCACAAATCTCTCTTTTAATTCCAGATACTCTTAAGCAATATGTTGCTTTAAGAGATGAAATGCAGCTTTTATTTTACCCACTAACTTCCGGCAGCTCTTGGAGTTTGTATCGGTTGACAGCGGATGTTCAACCCGGAATAAGTATTAAAATTCTTGATATTGTTGCCAGCTTTGAAAAATCCGAGCAATTAATTCTTATATGGCCCACCGGAAGTTTGAGTGTATACACCCAGAAAATTAAATACACAATTGAAATTTATTCCGATATTGGTTTACCACCAACTATTTATACTGCGTATATGTGGTATGCAGAAAATATTGGTTTAGTAAAGTTTGAAGGCAACCAGTTTATAATAAGCACCGGCGGTGGAGGAATAACTTTTGAACCTTCATCGAATATTCTTATGCAGGAAATAATCGAATACTATATCAGGTAATTACTTCTGGGCTATAACTACCTGGACAATTCCGAAAGTTAATTTGTATTTTTTTACTGATCTGAAACCGGCTTCTTTCAGTAAATCAACTAATGAAATTTTTTCATCAAATTCTTCAACTGATTCCGGGAGGTATTGATATGCAGTTTTGTTTTTAGATATGATACCCCCAATGAGAGGTAATATTTTTTTGAAGTAAAATTTATAAAGACTTCTGAAGAATTTGTTCTCAGGCATTTGGAATTCAAGTACAGTCGCTTTGCCTTTATCTTTTAAGACTCTGTGAAACGATTTGAAACCTTCTTTCACATCATAAAAATTTCTTACACCGAAGGCTACAGTAATATTTGTGAAGCTTTCATCTCTGAAAGGCATTTGCTCTGCGATTGTCTGAACAACTTTGCCATCAATCCAGTTTTGCTTTTTCTTGAAAAGTCTAAGCATATTTTGTGAAAAATCTGCGCCAGTAATTTTTCTAACATTTTGTCTGCTTGCTTCAATTGCAAAATCACCTGTACCGCAAGCAACATCAAGAAGGATAGTATCATTTCCAACTTTAGTTAGTTTTAATGCTTTTCTTCGCCAATAATGATCGACACCGAAGCTTAGGAGGTGATTCAGGAAATCATATTTTCCTGCGATCGCATCGAAAATGTTTTTAACTTTTTTCTTTTTATCCTGCATAGTTTTTACAACTAATCATTATACATCCATTCAATCATACAATCATACTCATCAGGATGTATGTGCTGAATGATAGTATGAAATTTTGTGGAGGTACTGATTTCGACATTGCGTTAGAATTTTCCGTACTCAAACTCGGGTTTACTTATTTTTCTTCTCCACCAATTGAAAATATATTTTCCTGTCCACAAGGCAAAAATCATAAATAACAATCCACCAATAAGATCAATAACATAATGATACCAGAGATACACAGTTGAAAAAATCAGTAAAGTTCCAATCGGCACAAAAAAGTATTTTGATCTGCTCCTTAATCGTACCGAGAGATACATAACGATTAGAGTAATCATCGTATGTCCGCTTGGAAAAATATCTCGCTGAACCACTGCTGCAGGGTTTAGGGTTCCTGCAGGAATTGATTCACCTGAGTTTACAAGTTCGCGTAAAAAGTTGGTGAGGAATAAACCTGGTAAATCCTGGTTGAGGGTATCGAAGTTATGCAGCGTAAAACGCGGACCGATCCCCGGCCAGATAAAATATCCCAGGTAAGATAAGTAAAATCCATAAACCACCATAAAAACAGCGAAATCCATAGCTACGTATCTTTTCTTCCTTATAAGAAAGAGTCCAAGTAAAATTGGTAAGAGATAGAACATTCCATAAATGATCTGTAAAATTTCAGTCAGCCACGGAGTGGATATCTGCCAGAGTAGTTGAGTAGGATCTGTCCCAAAAATCCATCTATCGATCAGAATAAACATTTGATCGTGGTCGTATATTCTTATTGGCTGGATCATAAAATACAGTTCCTTAAAAGTTATAAGAACTACAGGAACAAGATACCAGTAATGCACACCACTCCAGAATTCATTACCATTTTTTGATTCCATATAAGCAAGAAAAAAACTTATCACAATTATCAAAAGATTAACGATAATCCAGATAAGCCAGGTATCAATACGATCGCGGTAAATTACATGAAGTACAGAAAGAATGATGTAGAATATAATTACAACGAGGTCGAAAGCTTTAAGATGTTTTACCAGTTCTTTGAGTTTAGTCATCAATAACTTTTATAATAATTCCGAATGTAAAAGCTTAATCAGCTAAATCATTTTTAACATATTGTGTTAATCTGATGTAATCTTCTACACTCAGGTTCTCAGCACGGAGCGAGATGTCAATATTTGAATTTGAAAAATCTATTTTGTGAAATATACTATTACTGAAGGAATTTTTTAAGGTTTTTCGTCTGTTACCAAAAGCAGCTTTTACAACATTTATGAATAGTTTCTGTTCTTCTTTGAATTGTTTCATTTCTTTAAAGTGAATATGAACTAATGCTGAGAACACTTTTGGTTTTGGGTAGAAGACATTTGGTGAAATTTTGAAACATAATTTCGTCTCAGAAAAAAATCTTAGAACAACTGCCAGAATACCGTAATCCTTTGTTTCTCTGGTTGCTGTCATTCGTTTTGCTACTTCTAGTTGAACCATAAATACAGCGTCTTTTATGAGTTCGTTATTCTCAATCAGTTTGAATAGAATCGGGGAAGTAATGTTATAAGGAATGTTACCTACTATCCGAAGTTTCCTCCCTTGTGAAGTTAGTTTTGACAAATCTGTTTCTAAGAAATCTTCATTAAGAATTTCAAGATCAGGAAATCTGTCCTTTAATTCTATCGCAAGCTTATTATCTATTTCTACAGCGATCAGATTTTCAGTCTCGGAAAGTAATTTTTGGGTAAGTGCACCATAGCCTGGACCGATTTCTATTATCTTATCATCACTCTGAGGATTTATTTCTTTTACGACTTTATTGAGGATATTCTCATCCTGCAAAAAGTTCTGCCCGAAACGTTTTTTAGGTTTGTTCTGAAATTCCATTAAACAAAAATAATAAAATCTGTACGGCTGTCATGTAAGATTTTGTGATAACTTTTAAAGTTTGAATACTGTCATTTCGGACTTGATCCGGAATCCATCTGTTAAATTAAGAACCTGAAACAAGCCTGCTTGTCGGTAAGACTGATTCAGGTTGCCAAAACAAATTTTTGATAAAACTCAATTTCTCTTTACTTTTTCAAAAACAAAAAAGGATTATTACCAAATGCATACAGATTCAATAATAAGTATAGATATGGGTGGGACGAAAGTTCTCGGTTGTGTAGTGAATTCAAAAGAAGGAATAATTACCCGTGTAAAAAAGCCGACGGATCCGAAATCATCCAGGAAAAAATATGTAAAACAGCTTGCAGAAGTGGTTTTTGATTTGATTAAAAAAACAAAAATTGATAAGAAAAAAATAAAAGCAGTTTGTTTAGGTGTTCCAGGTACAGTCAATCCTCAAATTGGAGTAATTGGATTAGCACCAAACCTCGAATTGAAAAATTTTAATATTAAAAAAATGTTAGAAGCCGAAATTTCTTTTCCTGTTCTGATTGAAAACGATGTTAACATAGGTGCATTAGGAGTTAAAAATTTTGGAGTAGCCAAAAAAGCAAAAAATATGCTGGCGGTTTTTGTTGGAACTGGAATTGGTGGTGGATTGATAATTAATGGAAAGTTGTACCGAGGCTCTAATAATGTTGCTGGAGAAATAGGACATATGCTGGTTGAAAAAAACGGACCGAAGTGCGGTTGCGGAAGAAAAGGATGCTTTGAAGCGATTGCAAGCAGGACTGCAATTGTGAATAATATTATTAAGGATGTAAAATCAGGAAAGCGAAGCACTCTCACGAAGCTTGTAAAAAACAAGGAACGTATCAAAAGCAGATCACTTTTAAATGCAGTAAAGAAGAAGGACAAAGTCGTTTGTAAAAGAATAAAAGATGGATGTGATTTAATTGGCGGTGTTCTTGCAAGCATTTCAAATCTTCTTAATCTTGATATGATTGTCCTCGGCGGCGGAATGATTGAAGCACTTGATTTTTATATGCTTCCTTTGATAAAAAAATCTTTTTCTGAGCACGTGCTGAATGATTCTGCTAAAGGTTTGAAGATTGTTGCCAGCAAGCTTGGGGATGATGCAGCAATATTTGGCGGTATTGCA
>JARRKF010000022.1:0-15014 GCA_037388405.1 Ignavibacteriaceae bacterium
AAAAAAATTTCATATGATCCTCCATTACAGATACTTTGTGTAAGTATGATCTCTTTTCATTTTCAATTGGGTGATTTACTTTTGCTTCCCACTTCCTCATTGTTCCGAGCAAGCCAGTAATTGAAATCTCTGCAAATGATAGCAGTGCTAAATGTAGTTTCCTTTTTTCATTAGCTTATGTTCGAACTCTTTTACAGTCGTATTAATTCCTTTTTCAAATGGTTCTATATTAGAGTGTTTTGTGCCTAAAAGGGAATTTTCTGATGGGAAGTAAATTTGGTTTCCAAAAAATGAAAATAGTTTATATTTTGTAGTAGAAATGTAATATGATGCAGAAAAATCAATCATAAATCAATAACAAGGAGAAACATATTATGCTAAAAGGCACATCCTACGAGGGGACTAAAACCGATGAAACTACGATCATCGGAAGAGGGGTAAAGATTGAGGGCAAGCTGAGCAGCAGCGGTGATATAAGAGTTGAAGGAAATGTTGAGGGTGACATAACATCTCAAGGAACAGTTGTAATAGGATCGAATGGACGTGTAAACGGACAAGTTAATGCTGAAAGTATAACTATTGGTGGAAATGTTAATGGGACGGTAAGAGCAAAAGAAAAGTTAGTTCTGGATTCAAACGGAAATCTTAAAGGGGATATTTTTACAAAGGCACTATTAGTTGATGCCGGTGCAAATTTTAATGGAAACTGTAAGATGGGTGGTGATTCATCAAGTACCTATAAACCTAAAGAGGAACCAAGCACAGACACAAACGTTAAAAAATAAAACCGTTATATCTTACATAATAACATCTTGAACAATTTATAATGGCGAGTTCCCTGCTCGCCATTTTTTTAAATTAATTTTTGAATTTAACAGCGCCAAATTAATTGCCACTTGACAAGTAATTAATCGCTGCCTATTTTCACTTGCAATAAATAATAAAAACTGCTTCTTAATTAAACGGAGAAAGTATGCAAATCACATTTACCTCCAGAAAGATCCTGATGATTCTTATCGGCATTTTTCTTTTTGCTTCAAGTGTATTAAAAGCACAATCCAATTTTTCAAATGTATGGAGTGATGTTTCTGAATCACAGATCACTACCGTCGGGACAAGGTATATTATTCCAAATGATTATCGAACACTTAAACTGGATTTAACAGAAATTAGTTCTGCATTAATGCAAGTTCCAAAAGAATCAAATATTCGTGTAAATAATTCTGAATTTCTGCTGGATTTACCACTACCTGATGGGAGTTTTAAGTCATTTAAAATAGTTGAATCGCCAGTAATGGCAGAAGAACTTGCTAATAAATATCCGGAAATTAAAACTTACCTTGGTCAGGGTACTCAAGACCGAACAGCAAGGGTTAGGTTTGATATTACACCGGAAGGATTTCATGCAGCAATATTCTCAAGTAAAGGAACAGTTTATATTGATCCTTATGCACTAGGAGAAACCAGGTATTACATTTCATATTATAAGATTGAATATCGTCCAACAGATGACGAACTACAAGCCGAATGCTTATTACTTGGTGCTGATTCAGAAATTGGAGAACAAATAAGAAATTTAGTTGCGAATAATCCTGATGTTATGATTGGTCCGCAATTAAGAACTTATCGACTTGCTTGTGCAGCTACAGGAGAATACACAATTTTTCATGGAGGGACAGTTGCATTAGGACTTGCTGCAGTTGTAACTGCGATTAATAGAGTAACAGGTGTTTATGAAACTGAAGTTGGGGTGAGAATGGAACTTGTTGCTAATAATGATCTCATTATTTATACTGATCCTAATACTGACCCATATGCAAATAATAATGGAAGCACAATGTTAGGTCAAAATCAAACGAATGTTGATGCGGTTATTGGAGCTGCAAACTATGACATCGGACATGTGTTCAGTACTGGCGGTGGTGGTGTAGCATACCTTGGAATTGTTTGCCAGAGCGGTTATAAAGCAAGGGGAGTTACAGGCTTACCACAACCGATTGGTGATCCATTTTACATTGATTATGTAGCACACGAAATGGGACATCAATTTGGCGGAAATCATTCATTCAACGGAAACGAAAGTTCATGCGGTGGTGGAAACAGAAATGCTTCTACTGCTTATGAACCGGGGAGTGGAAGTACAATTATGGCTTACGCAGGAATATGCGGATCACAAAATTTGCAAACTCACAGCGATGCTTACTTTCACAATATATCTTACGCAGAGATTGTTAATTATACAAATAACGGAGGTGGTAATTCCTGTCCGGTCATAACCTCAACAGGAAATAATGAGCCTACAGTTACAGTTCCTGCGGGTGGATTCACAATTCCAATCAACACTCCTTTTATGCTGGAAGGTTCGGGTTTCGATCCGGATGGAGATACGCTCACATATTGCTGGGAAGAATGGGATCTTGGTCCTGCAGGACATCCTAATTCACCTTCCGGCAATGCACCTATTTTCAGAACCTTTGATCCTGTCGAGGTACCGTATAGGTACTTTCCTAAGCTTTCAAACATATTAAATAATACTCAAACCGTCGGAGAAATTTTACCAACTTACACAAGAACTCTTGCTTTCAGATTAACAGTAAGAGATAACCGTGCGGGTGGTGGCGGAGTAAATTATGCTCAGATGCAGCCGATAAATGTTACAAATACTGCAGGTCCGTTTCTGGTAACTCAACCAAATACATCAGTTACATGGCAAGGTAACACAACCCAAACGGTTACCTGGGATGTAGCCAACACAAGTGTTGCACCTGTTAATGTAACAAATGTTAATATTCTTCTTTCAGTTGATGGTGGATTAAATTTTACGGAAGAGAGCTGACAGCATTCTTTGCAGTAGGAGTTGAGAACGGAGTTATGCTAAAATGGACAACTGCAACCGAGAATAACAATAAAGGATTTAGTATTGAGCGTAGTATTAATAATATTGATTTTAATGAGATCGCTTTTATTAATGGAAACGGAACTACAACAGAAGTAAAAGATTATGAATATGCTGATGTTTTGTCAAAGCCGGGAATCTACTACTATCGGTTAAAGCAAGTTGATTTGAACGGAGCCTTTAATTACAGCAATTCAATAGAGTTTGAATTAACGGGACCCAGTGTATTTGCGCTTTCTCAAAATTATCCCAATCCTTTTAATCCATCAACCATAATAAAATTTTCTTTGCCGGTTGATTCACATGTAAGGATAGCATTATTTAATACGCTAGGCGAAAAAGTTGATGAGCTGGCTAATGCTGACTATAGTATCGGTCATCACGAAATAAATTTTGATGCTGCTGATTTATCAAACGGAGTTTACTATTATACTATTAATGCTAATGGAGTGAATGGCAGCAATTTCAAATCGACAAAGAAGATGGTTTTGATGAAATAAAAATTTAGAAAATTATTTTAACCTTTTTAAATAAAGGCGAGCCTGGTGCTCGCCTTATTTTTTTGATATTTTTCAAAAATTGAATCAAGACTTTACTAGTTTTCTTGCATCTTCAACTACGTCAGAAACTTTTTTTCTTCCATCTCTATACATCTCCTCTATTTTATCTTTTCCTGTTTCATAATATTCCTGTGCATCTTCATAAAAATCTTCCGCCTTATCTGATATTTTTCTTCTAAGTTTCTTCCCGCTGGTAGGCGCAAATAACAAAGCAGTAGCTCCCCCAATTAAACCGCCAATAAAAGCACCAAGCAAAAAAGCACTCGCTTTTTCATTATCGTTGTTTTTCATAAGATAACTCCTTTCTTCATTAATTAAATTTATACTTAATATATAAAGTAAGATGAAAAATGCAAGCTAAATGTCTTGTAACTAAACACCTTTTATTTTATTCGGATAGCAAGCAAAAGTTTTTTAATACTATGGTGGTTAAATTTTTTTATAAAAATTTAACGATTGCTCGTTAATACTAAATGGTATTTTTATTTGTACATACACCTAATAGTCATTGGCACGCTGCTTGAGATAGTATAGCAAAATTCTTTATAAAAAGTAAGGTCTATTGTGGATTCAATAAAACGAGATATAAAAAACGAAATTGTAATCGAAAAAGTTAATCTGGTACGTGCAACTCTGAACGAAGCTTATTTAATGAAAGATAATCTATTAGAAGACGGATTAGATTATAAAAAAATAATTGTCGATCTCAGTAGCTGCGATTATATAGACAGCACTTTCCTTGGTGCATTAATTTATTCATACCGAAAAATCAAAGAACAGGATGGAGAAATTCTCTTGGTTGTTGGTAATCAAGGTCTTACAAATTCTTTTATTTTCAGAGAAATTTCATCAATTTTTAAAGTGTGTAATTCAATTAGAGAAGCCATGGAAGAAATGAATAATTGTAGCACTGAAATTTTGAGTGACAAGAACTAAAAAATTTTCTCTATAAATTGTGACGACATTATTGACAATTTTAATTTCAGAAATTAGTAAAATGACTTCTCAACAAGTAAAAAATACAAGTTTGTTCTATAAATTTCGCCGACAGAATCGTCATTATTTAATCTAAATTTCTTAACTAAAGTAACCTCTGGCATAAAGATTGGCAATGCCAGACAAAAGCAAAATAAAGGGGAACAATGATAGTTTATTTAATTCTACTTGGTCTGGTGACTTGCAGTATAGTCTTAACTTTCTTGCAAATAAAATCTACGCACAAAAAAGAAATGACGGAACTTATGCAGTTGTTTGAAGATAGCGGAAATTAATTAGTAAAATAGCCAATACTCAACGGCCCCAATAAACTTTAAAAATATCTGGATTAGTTTCTTAGTATCAATATTTTTTTAAATATTTATACTCAAGTAATTTTTGGTGTAAATTTAGACAAATCATAAATACCAACTCTTTTTTCTATTCTGGCTACTTTATCAACCATCATCTCAAAACCATCCTGACCAAAAAGTTCATGTTCTTTGTCTTCAAATTCCTCCCCTAGCGAATCATATTCATTCTCCGAAACTATTTTCTTAAATGCAGGGAAAAGAACAGTATCTTCTCTTGCTTCGTGCGGACTGTACATTCTTATAAATGAATACAAATATCTTCTTAACCGTTTTCTATCATCATCTGTTGTAAAATTATTTTTAGCCAGATTTAATATTCTGTCTGTAACTATCCTTCCTTTCTGATGCTGGATGGTAAGAGTATCAACAAGATCGACCAAGGTATTAGCTTTTTTAAAGCGGGGGAATAAATAATTTTCCTCTAGTTTTTCATGATAATCTTCAATAAAGTTTCTGATAATTTTTGCAGAATCAACCACAACATCAGCAGGGAAATCTTTTTTACTGTAGATTCTGTCTATTATTTCCTGGTAAACAAGCAGTACACGTTTAAGAACACCGTGCTCGCGCATTAAATCCTCAGCTGGTGATACCTTTTCCTCAAGAAAAAGCTTTGCAGGTTTTAATAAAGTTTTTCCAAACAGATTATTTCCTATCACTGTTGTTCCTGCTATAAACAATCCGCTGTTTATTAAAAACCTTCGTCTGTTATTACTAAAATCTTTCATAGAGACTCCTCAAATTGTTTGTTCTTTATAGTCATATAATTTTTTACAATTAAATAAGAAAATTTTTTTAAAAATAATACAGCCAAAGGAATAAGGATACTAGTCTGCTCAATTAGAAAATGAGGGATTAATCAAAAATGTTGTGACTTTATAAAAATATCTGGAATTTGTGAATTGTTAAATAATCATTATTAAAATTTTGGAGTTTAAAGATGAAGACTTTAATACTTCTACTTGCGATTTCTATTCCAGCCCTGGCACAAATTCCTTTTCCGCAGGACACAATCGCCTATAATAACAGATTCAATAACAGAGAATTTGGTCAGTATAATTCTCAGGGACTTATTAGATTGTCATATACAAGCGGACTTGGAACAGTAAGCAGCTACAATGAAATTTATTACGTGGAAGAAGTTGCCGGTGGAAATTTTACAACGGTTAACCTCACTAATAATACAGTTGATGATAACTACTCAACTTTATCAATTGATCAGAATGATAGAGTACATATCTGCTATGAATCCCGTGATCCATCTATTTTCCAGGTAATGTATATGAACAATATTAGCGGGAGTTTCTCTTCGCCAATTTCAATTACACAGGGTGGATTGAACAAAGCAACTCCATTTGGAAAAATCGGGCCTGACAGTGTTATGCACTTTGTTTATTATACTTACACGAACGGATCAGACAATTGTTATTACAGAAACTATGATCTAAAAACAAGCACTTTAGGCCCAGAAGTTTTTTTATCAAACGGAGAGGCTTCTGGAGATTTTCAGGCAACTCTTGATATAGACTCCAACGGCAAGGTTCATATTGCTCTTGTTAGCGGAACAACTTTAACGTCCGGACCTTTAAAATATTTTAATAATGTTACAGGTACTTTCCAGCAAGTTGCAACGAGTGTTTCTGTGAATGTTAGTTATCCCAGAATAAGAGTTGACGCAAATAACAAAATTCATATAATCTACAGAGCTAATTCTATGCTCTATTATATTGATAATGTAAGCGGTACGTTTTCTTCGCCGGTGGCAATTACACCTGCAGGACAGTTGCCAGCTGGAATTCAATCATTAGAAATTGATAATGAGAATAGAATGTACACTACTTATCAGTCGAGCCAATCAGCATCGGGCAAAGGTTTTTATCTTCTCTTTGCAGAGAACGGTGTTTTTAATGATACTATTTTAATTGCGGATCTTCCGCCTGAATACGTAACCAGAAATTCATCACAGGTTATTACTAAAGGAAATGGGGATATTGCAATGTTCTATGCAGAAGGCGATGTAAGAAATGACACCGTTATTTGTGATATTTTTATGAAGCGAGGTAATATATATAATATTATTCCCGTTGAGCTGATATCATTTTCAGCGGAGATTTTAAATAGCTCGGTTCGATTAATTTGGAAAACTGCAACCGAAACTAATAATTACGGATTTGAAGTTTACAGGTTTAATAAGAACAGCAGTAATGAATGGAAAAGAGTCGGATTTGTTAAAGGAAACGGAACCGCAAATGAAAATAATAATTATACATTTGATGATGTCAACCTCGATCCGGGCATTTATAAATATAAGTTAAAGCAAATTGATTTTGACGGAAGCTTTAAATACTCTGGAGAAGTTGAAGCGGAAGTTAAACCAATATTGGAATTTACACTTTACCAGAACTATCCCAATCCATTTAATCCAGCAACAACAATTAATTATTCAACTCCGGTTGCAGGAAAAGTATTGTTAGTAGTTTACAATTTATTAGGCGAGAAGGTCACAACTTTAGTGGATGAAGTAATTGAAGCAGGAAATCATCAGGTTAAATTTGATGGGGTTGAATTAAACAGCGGAATTTACTTTTATACTTTAACTGCTGGATCTTTCAGACAGAGCAAAAAGATGTTTCTTTTAAAATAGTTTTTTGTTGTTGTGATTAACAGTGGGGGCCAGCATTTAATTCGCCCTCGCTCTTACTCTTTACATGTTTATTTTTACTAATCACTCAACAAATCTTTTTACTAATAGCATTTGTTTTATAATTATAAAAATCGTGATTATTGAATTTCTTAGTCAACAAGAGTAGTTGCGTATTATAAACAAACCGGTAATTTTGTAGTAGCTATTTTGTTCTAACCCGGTAAGAAATGAGAACAGCCAGATAATTTGTTGTTACAAATGATTGACGAATTTTTTCTCCGTGGCAGAATTTTTGCGATATCTGTTTTTATTTACTAAAAAGGGAGCTTTAATAGTATTTTTATCGGACGCATAAGATTTTTATTTTCAAGCAATAAACAACAAGAGGTGGTCATGGTTATTCAGCAATATTATAAAGTTTTTATAACAAGCATTGTGATTTTGTTTTCTTTGCTTTTAGTAAGTGGCTGCAAAAATGAATCAACAATAGAAGCTCAAGGTAATCTTCCAAGAATAGTCTCTTTTACTGCAAATCCAGTTACAGTCCCTGCCGGCGGTGATTCTGTGAAGTTAAGTTGGATTGTTAACAATGCTAACAGCTTATCTATTTCACCTGGAGTTGGTGTAGTAAACCCTGCCGATAGCGGGTCAATTACTATTTTTGTTGATGCGCCAACTGATTTCAAATTAACGGCATCTAATGCTGATGGAGAAGTAACAGTTAGTGCTCAGGTTAATGTTGCACAACCAATGACTGTAAACGGCTTCGTGAACGATATTGATGATGTACCAATGTCTGGTGTCACTGTAGTTATAAAAGGAAAGAGTCCAGTTACTACAGGTGCAGGTGGTGATTTCAGCATATCGGATGTATTACCTCCCTATGAAATCAGTATTATTGTTGGTACAGTTCAAACCGCAGTTGTCTATCAAGGACTGACAAGATCAAATCCAATATTGTATTATCCCGAATCAACCACACAGTCAAAATTAGCTGTAATAGGAGGGAATGTACCGCCTGCCTCAGGAAAGTATACACTGGTTTTCTTTGTTACAAGCACAGAGGCTTGGTCAACATTAGCTGATCAGACAACGGGTGCATATTCTATTAATGCAAAGTGGAAAGGGGCGGCAAATTCATATATAGGCCAGCTTCAGGTTCTTAGGTGGATTCCTGATTCTACAGGTTTACCGGCCCAATACGATGCCTATGGATTAAAAAATAGTATTACAATTAGCAATGGGGGAACTTTCAGCAACTATAATTTTAATGAATCGAACTTCACTGATCCTGTTGAAAAAAATATCAGTGGTTCAATTGCTCTTCCATCTTCAAGCTACTCAATATCTAATAAATATTTAAATATGAATTTTGGAGACGCTACTGTCACTATAACTGGTGAGAATGGATTAGCCCTTACAGATAATTTCAATTATGTTGTACCCCAAATAAGCGGTGTCACATTCGAAGTCGATGCTATGGCACAAGCACTCTCCAGTCCAAACAATCGAGTCACTTTTTATAGAAAAAGGGATATTAATGGTGGTACCAGCGGAGTTATTGTGAATCTTAAGGCCGCTCCCCGACTAAATCTTCCTTTATATAATGAAACAGGCATAGATACAACAACTCAATTTAATTGGATAAAAGAAAGTATCGGTGGTGTATATATGGTTAAAATAACACCAGCATTTTCTGGTGCCAGCTATTATATTTTAACTTCGGGGAATTCTATAAAAATTCCTAATTTAAGCACACTGGGGTTAGGGTTACCAGCTAATACAGGGTATGAATGGTTCGTTAATCAGTTGTTTCCATTTTCATCTATGAATGCTGTTGTTACCACCAACTTCATTTCGGTATTTAAAGGAAGTGTCGAGAGTGGATATGCAACTTCGGAAATATTTCAATTCACATCTCATTAATATATTGGTTATAAGCAACCTTGATTTTTCTATAACGAAGGCGAGCTTGTCTCGCCTTTTTTATTTTAATTATCCTGATAATTAAGTTCAAGTTCCTCTACTCTAGTTTGATGTTTTTCAAAGTTGATAAATCTAAGTAACACAAGCATAATAATTGCAAAAACGATATATGAAAGAATAACATATTCCCAGTCTAAAACTAATTTCAATTGGCCCATTATAGCAGCGCCTGCCGCCAAACCTAAATTTGAGATCGCCATATAAAGGGTAAATTGCGTTGCTGCAACTCTCTTCCAGCAGAGCTGCATCGCAGAGGCAAAAATTGCAATTGTGCTGAAAGTTATTAAAATGTAAAAACCAATTATAAATCCCATCAAAATTATTAACGTTAATAGATATATTGAAATCATTTTCACTTTTCCAAAGTAATCAATCAGAAAACCGCCTACTATCATTCCAAGTATTCCAGAGATTAAATTTGCAGTTGCGAAAATCTGTGAATAATGAGTATCAAGCCATCCCAGCCCCTGAACAGTAAAAACCGGTAGCAAGGTATCAATCAATCCCTTCCCCATTGAGAAACTAAAAGCTGCAATTCCCATCATAAAACTTACGGGAAGGAAAAATACTTTCACTAAACTTTTAAATATTTTCTTCCAGCTATGAAGTTGAATTTTTTCAGCAGATTCAGATGGCTTCCCATTTGTCCAGGGTAATAATTTTTCGCCCGGTCGTTCTCTTAACAGCAGAGGGATAATAATTATCAACGAAACAATTAACGAAAAAGATATGACAGCATAAAAATATCCATACTCATTCATTATCCAGCTGCCTGTTGCAACTGCACCCGAAATTCCCAGCGTTTTAGATCCCCACATTAAACCATTTGCCCTCGCCTGCTGATCCACCGGTAAAATATCTATTGCCATTCCATCCACAGCAATATCTTGTGTAACCTCGAAAAAGCTAACAATAAATCCTGCTAACATTAATAAATATAAGTTATCAAGAGGATTGAGAATTAAAGCCATAGAAAAGAAAGCTAAACTTAGTCCAAGTTGACCGAACAAAACCCAGGGCCTTCTTCTTCCCATTGGCACATTAATCCTTCTGGAATTCCCTGAGCAATATAAAGAGCAGCGAATGTAAGGTATCTTAGAAAAGTATTTTCAGAAAGAGTAGGAAACGAACGTGCTACTTTCATTCGGGTATTGATAAAGAGCATATTAAAACTATTCTATGAGATTTTATGGTAATATGAAATTCCCCTTAAAAAAACTTGGGAATTGTTTGTTTCTTTTATTGATTTAAAATTGGAGTCATCCTTAAAACAGATGACTCTTAATTAAATCCTTGCCTCTTATTTAGAAGGAGGCATCGGATACTGATTCATAATTGTGTAAATGTTATCCTTATGTTCCATTATATATCCTCGCATTTCTTTCCATGCATCAGGTTGTTTTTCGCTGGTACGCTTCATATACTCTTCCCAGAATTTGTCGAATGCATCCATATCCTTCACCGTATACCAAACATTTACATTCCATTCATCACCCCAGGCATGATTAAAAAGTCCCCAGCTTAATAACATTTTATCATCGACAAGACTGTTAAGAATTGGAGCAAATTTTTCATTAATCATTTTGTTCACCGTTCCTACATCTGCCATTTTAATTTTTTGAAAGCTAACAACTAATAGTGGTTGTTCCTCACTCTGAGCGGAAATATTTCCCGCGACTAAAATAAAAATTATTAATGCTGCGAAGTGTTTAATTAGATTACTCATAATATATTCCTTCCTGATGGGTTTAAATATTTGTTTAATAATCAAAACATTTTTGAGAAGTGCATATGGGCAATAAGCCATTTACCACCTTGCTTGACTGCGACCATTGTAGCCCTTCCACTTTGATAATTCATCTGGCCGCCATTTTCCATCCAGGTGAAAGTATAATAGCTTGTTACAACTGCTGAATTGCCATTATAAATTTGAATCTGATAATCCTGCCCATGGTAATTTACATAGGCGAGTGAGCCGGTTCCTTCAATGAAAGCTTTCCACATCGCCGCATTGTGGCGTAGTGGAGATACTACATATGGAAACTCGGTATTGTCATCAACAAAATATGAGAAATAAGTTTTGAAATCATGATTATTAAATGTTTCGGCTGTTGTATTAATAAGAGTCTGAACATCTTCTTTATCTCCTGCTAGTGCATTGCTTGCAAACAGGCCAAACAATAAAATAATAGCAGTTAGGTTGAAAAATCTCATTATTCTTCCTTTCATTTATTATTTAGAAAAATAAAAGGAGATCAGTTGCTTTATCTCCTTTAATAAATCTTATAGTTTACACCCCACTATTTTGTGAATACAACTTCCCTGTAAATTTCATCCGAGTGTTTACCGGTGAAGTATTTATTGTAAGCATCGTTAAATTCATCTCTTGCTTGTTCTGTAGACCAGGCTTTTTCAAAGAGTTCATTTGATCTTTGATTTGCTTTTGTAACGTCATCCCAGGATTTCACTTCAACTAATTGAATAAAGTCTCTATTATCATGTCCCCACCAGTGCCTGAGAAGTTTACAGCTTACTACATATTGATTATCAGAACCAAAACATTTATTAACGTATAGTGTGGCAAGAGAATCAAGTTCCCGCGCAGAACCGTTATCGGGAAAAGCTCGTTCAAAATTTGTTACTACAAATACATTTCCCTGCGCCTCCTGGGCGAATAAAGAAGTGTTCATTGAAACGAAAAAACAGAACAGAAAGAGAATTGCAAATGAGGATTTCATAGTGCCTCCATTTATTGATTGATTTTTTGATGAATTAATTAATTAACCTTTTGGTTGTATAAGCTTTAGTCCTTGTGCTTTTTTTAATTGCTGACGTAGCTTCTTCAACCGAAATAAGAATAGTTATTTTGATTTTTGTAATTCCTAATGTTGTTTTGAAAACTAGAAATTAGAATAGCATATGACACAAATGCTATATAAGGCAATCTGTTTTTGATTGAGAGATTTGTTAAAGCAGCCCAAGCTAAGGGAGAGTGACCAAAGCTAAAGATTAGTTTGCCAATTACCAAATAAAAAGTTTAATATAATTATTTAATTTAGATAATCTGCTAAGTATTAACGAAGGCAAGACTTGAGTAAGGCATTTGAAACTTATTTATTGCGCTTAGCAAATACTCCCGCTTGTTTTTCATTAATAAATTCTTAATGTTCAACAATATTAAATAAGCATCAACATTAACTTGGAAAAAGGAAAGGATCGTAAAATGATGAAACAATTACTAACCATGACGATATTGATTGCACTGATCTCAAATTTGCGAGCACAAGTGAATGAGATTTGGATAGCAGAATTTAATGGTACTGGCAATAGTGCAGATTTATCACATTCGATGGCTACCGATCAATCTGGCAATACGTATGTAACAGGTGAATCGTACACAACAGCCGGGAACTATGATTTTGTTACAATCAAGTATGATTCTAATGGAGATACTGCTTGGATAAAGTATTATAACGGACCTTCAAACAACAGAGACGTTGGACGAGCTATTATAGTTGATGCTGTCGGGAACATTTATGTTACTGGTGAAAGTTATGGATCAGGTGATTATGATATCGCAACAATAAAATACAATTCTGATGGAACTCAACAGTGGGTTACACGATACAATGGACCTGCCAATGGTGCTGATGGAAGTAGCGCTATTGCAGTTGATACTTCTGGTAATGTTTATATAACAGGTTATAGTGATGGAGATGCAAGTCCTGTTTTCAGGCAAGACGATTACATAACTATCAAATACAATTCATCTGGTACCGAAGTGAGGGCAATCAGGTATGATGGCCCTGGAAATTTTCACGATGTACCAAATGCAATCGCCCTTGATAAAAATAACAACGTATATGTAACAGGTGGAAGCAGCGGTAGTGGAACCAGATATGATTATACTACGATAAAATATAATTCTGCAGGAGCTCAATTGTGGATAGCTAATTACAATGGACCCGCTAACTATGATGACATTGCAAACGATATTGCTGTTGATGAATCAGGCAATGTTTACGTAACCGGTTCAAGCGATGGGTCTTCATCAGACAATCCGGATTATGCTACAATAAAATATAACACTGATGGAGTACAACAGTGGCTAGCTCGTTATGATGGACCAGGTGGAGGAGATGATGCATATGCGATAGCTCTAGCTGAAAGTGGTGATCTTTATGTAACCGGTGAAAGTAAAAATCCGGTTGCACAAACAACTTATGATTATCTTACCATCCGGTACAATGCTTTTACAGGAGATACGGTTTGGACTGCACGTTATAATGGTACAGCCAACGGCAATGATATTCCTTTGTCTCTTATATCAGATAAATCCGGGAATGCATATGTTACTGGTTACAGCGAAGGAAGCGGAACCAATAATGATTACACCACATTGAAATATAGCATTTCCGGCTTGGAGGAATGGAGTATTAGGTTTAACGGTGCGGGAAACGGCAGCGACATTGCAAATACAGTTGCAGTAGATACGATGGGAAATGTTTATGTAACCGGATCTGGTTTTGGCGGGGCAACGGCTAATGATATTGTTACAATAAAGTACTCACAATCACCTTCTAACATTTCGGAACCGGGTTCTGTTTTACCAAAGGACATTTATTTATATCAGAACTATCCAAATCCATTCAATCCAAGTACAAAAATTAAATATTCAATTCCTAAGTTATCACAAGTTCAAATTAAAATATATGATGTTTTGGGGGACGAAGTTGCAAAACTTGTTAACGAAGAAAAACCTGCGGGAATTTATGACGTCGAGTTTAATGCTCAGACTTTACCCAGTGGAATTTATTTTTACAAACTACAGGCAGGTTCACTTGTCAAAACTAAGAAGATGGTATTTTTAAAATAATTAAATGTTATTCAGAACTTGCCACTAATAGCAAGCACAGTATTCATATAGTTTCAGAAAATGTTTGACCTAAATAGAGATATCGAATGACATTGAGAACAAAAAGGCGAGCATTGCACTCGCCTTTATCATTAAAAATAAGTATGGTTTTTCTAAGGTGTAACAAACAGCCCCATTAAATCTTCGCTGGTAGAAAGTAGCGTTTGAATATTTGGTGCAGCATCATCGTCTGCATATAATCTCCATTGATAAATATTGCCCGGTTGAAGCTGCGACAATGCCGATCCATCAAAATTGAATTTAACACTTGTCCCTTCTTTTGGAATTTGTGAATGACGGATTTCCCCGTTTGCCTTAAAACCTCCCCAGATAAGTTCTCCATTTATATCTCTCACTTCAATGATATATTCTTTTGTTTGTGGATATGCGCTCCATCGGAACGTAGGAATTATTGAATCAGCTATTGCAGGAGTAATGTCCTCTGGTGGATTAGTTGGTGAGATTATTGTTATTGCATCCGTTACACTAAAATCCCTTTCTTTGGACGAGTCTCCCGCAAAAGAAACAAAGAGCGCTCCCGGATTTTTAAATATCCAATCCGGATCCATAACATAACCGTCATTTTTATATGAAGCCCATGCTAAATATTCGCCGGCGGGAATATTACTTATTGAATAATTTCTGCTTGTATCAATTACAGTTG
>JARRKF010000023.1:0-7183 GCA_037388405.1 Ignavibacteriaceae bacterium
CCACCGGCTTTTTTCATTATCGTGTCAGCAAGTCCACCGCTTTCCTGTATGAGCGAAGCGAGCAGGTGTTCCGGTTCTATTATTTGATTGTTATAATTCTGTGCGATCTCAAGAGCTGTCTGCACAACCTCCTGTGATTTTACAGTTAGCTTATTAAAATTAAATGCCATTTTATTTCATTCTCCTTTTCATAACTTATTCGCCTCTTATCTTCGATAGCTCTTTAAATAGTTGCGTCTCTTTTTTAGATAAATTTTTTGGCGTATCTATTTTTATTCTTACAAATAAATCTCCTCTTTCATCGGATCCTGATTTTTTCAAACCAAATTTTCCTATTCTAAATAAACTTCCGCTGTCAGTTCCTTTGGGAATATCGAGATTGATAGTTTTTCCATTTATTAGTTTTACTTTTTTCTTTCCTCCCAAAACTGCAGTGTATAAATCAATAACTAGATCGTAGTATAAATCATCCCCGTCAATTTCATAAAACGGATGTTTAGTGATCTTTGTGGTTAGATATAAATCACCACTTTTGTGTCCTGTTCGTGAAGCACCTCCCAGTTCCTTTAATCTTAACTTATCGCCATCGTGCGTTCCGGGATTAATTTTTATTCTTAATTTTTTTCCATTGATTAAAACTTCTTTGGTCGTACCGTTGTATGCTTCTTCCAGTGAGATATATAATGTTGCTTCAAAATCCTGACCTCTTTCTGCTCCTCTTTGAGCTCCGTAGAAATCAGATTCTCTTCTGCCACCCTGGCGACCAAATAAGTTTTCAAAGAAATCTGAGAAACCACTAGTGCCTCCAAAGAAATCGCCAAAGTCACCAGAATACTCAAATGTAGTTCCCCCTCCACTTCTTCTACCACCAAATTGTGAGAAGAAGTCTTCAAATCCTCCTCCGCCAGATTGATATCGATTCCAGTTTGCACCAAGTGCATCGTATTTTTTTCTTTTTTCAGGATCGCTTAAAACTTCATGAGCTTCAGTAATTTCTTTAAACTTTTCTTCTGCAGCTTTATTATTTGGATTTTTATCCGGATGATATTTTAAAGCCAACTTTCGAAAAGCTTTGCTTATCTCTTCTTTGGTTGCAGATTTTTCAACGCCTAATATTTTATAATAATCCTTGAATTCCATGTTATATTAATTTCCTCTTCTTCAATATAACCAAAAGAAAAGGGTAACATAAAAGTTACCCTTCCCTGCATTCAACATCGACTCTAAATTATTTCACTTTGATCTCAATTTCTTTTGGCTTTGCTTCTTCAGCTTTTGGAACCGAGATGGTTAACTGACCATCTTTAAATTCTGCATTAATCTTTTCTGATTGAACGTTTTCAGGCAAATTGAATGATCTATAATATTTGCCAAATGACCTTTCTATTCTGTGACACTTTGAATCTTTGTGCTCACTTTCCTGATTTCTCTCACCGCTAATACTTAATCTGCCATCAACAAAAGATATTTTAACATCATCTTTTTTTATTCCAGGAAGATCAAGCTTTAAGGTATATTTATCTTTATCTTCATAAATATCTGTTAGTGGCATCCAGACAGCATTTTCATATTCGTTCTCTTCATCTTTATTTCTGGAAATTCCAAAACGGTTTTCAAATGAGTTGAACATTTTGTTGAATTCTCTCTCGAAATCAACAAGATCTCTCATCGGATTAAATTTTACTAGTGTCATTGTATTATCTCCTTTTTATTTGTTTAACTTTTTATATCAATTAGAAACAATGCTCGTGCCATAGAAAATTTATTCCTCTAAGTCATTTATCTATAAATAGTTATGGGTATTTCCATTACAACATATTAAATTTGCCATATTGGCGTATATTGAGAAATTAACGACTTATACCTGTCTAAATAAACGTTTGACTGTGCCATATTAACAGACACTAAAAACAATGTCTGTAATTGATTGGCAAGCTTTATAAAATTGTTAATTCTATTAAATTTAAGTACGTTTGCACCCGCTTTTTGTAATTATAAAAAATGACTGAATTTATTCAAGAAGAAGATACAATAGTTGCCCTAGCTACACCATCAGGAATAGGTGCCATCTCCGTTATTAGACTGAGTGGCCCCAGCTCCATTGTTGCAGTGGATTCTATATTTAATGGCAGAGAGCAAATTATTAATGCAAAGACCCACACTATTCATTATGGGCATATCTATGAAAATCAAGATCTGATTGATGATGTTCTGGTTTCAATATTTAAAGGTCCCAATTCCTATACAGGTGAGGATAGCATTGAAATCAGTTCTCATGGCAGCCCGATAATTGTTCAAAAGATAATTTCATTACTATTAAGAAATCAAGATATTAGAGCAGCAGAACCAGGTGAATTTACCAAAAGAGCTTTTCTAAACAATAAGATAGATTTGGCACAAGCGGAAGCAGTAGCTGATTTAATTAATTCCCGGACAGTGATTTCTTTTAGAGGCGCCAGAAATCAATTAAACGGTCTGTTATCATCAAAAGTTGATGAAATTAGACAAAAAATGGTTAATATTTCATCATTTTTGGAACTGGGATTGGACTTTGCAGAAGAAAACGTTGAATTTATTAAGGAAAATGAAGTAATAAGTAAAATTAGTGACATTTCATTAGAAATAGACAATTTATTAAGTACATTTTCTTTTGGAAAATTGATTAAAGAAGGTGTTAATGTTGTAATTATTGGTGAGCCAAATGTTGGTAAATCTTCAATACTTAATTATTTAGTTAAAGAATCGCGATCAATTGTCAGTAATATTCCAGGGACAACAAGAGACACCATTCAAGAGGAAATTTCGCTTGATGGGATTTTGGTAAAGATTTATGATACGGCTGGCTTAAGAATTTCAGATGAAGAGATTGAAAAAGAAGGAGTTCAGCGTTCGAGAATAGCAATTAAAAATGCTGATGTTATTCTGTTTATTGGTGATGTTGATCTTGGTTTTTCTACTCAAATTGAAAGAGATATTCTTGATTTGAACCCGAGTGTTAAAGTAATTAAAGTTTTAAATAAAATAGATCTAGAATCAGGAAAAGGATTCTTCGAAGATTTTAAGATTTCGGCAAAAACAGGTGAAGGAATGATGGATTTCATTAAAGGATTAAAGGAAAAGATTATAGGAGAAAGTATATATACGGAAAAAGATGCAATAATCTCAAACACCAGACATTATAATTGTCTGTTAAAGTCAAAACAAAATTTAAACAAGGCTTTGGAAACTCTAGAAAAAAATATGAGTGGTGAATTTATCTCATCTGATATCAGGGCTGCAGAATTGGCACTTGCTGAAATCATAGGTGTTGTAACCCCAGAAGATGTTCTGAACAATATTTTTTCAAAATTTTGTATTGGAAAATGATTGTTTCACGTGAAAATTTTGTCTTTAGTTTTTCGGAGATCTTCAAGATTATTTCTTGTTTCACGTGAAAGTTATTATAAATAAATAAGTTATGGATAATTCCTTTGATATATTAGTTATTGGTGGTGGACATGCAGGAATAGAAGCTGCTTATTCAGCAGCAAAAATGGGTTGTTCTGTTGGTTTACTAACTATGGATAAAAATGCTTTAGGAAGAATGTCCTGCAATCCTGCAATTGGTGGGACAGCAAAGGGTCATCTGGTCAGGGAAATTGATGCACTTGGTGGTTTAATGGGAAAGATTGCTGATGCTACCGGCATCCAATTCAGAATGCTGAATAAATCTAAGGGACCAGCAGTATGGTCTCCCCGATGCCAATCAGACAGACAATTGTATTCGCAGGTCGCTGTAAAGTTTATATCTTCTCAAAATAATCTTGAAATTATTGAGGATTCAGCAGTAGAGATACTAATTGAAAATGATCAAATTAAAGGTATCAGAACAGGTTCAGGTAAGGAAATTATATCAAAAAGTGTAATACTTTCTGCTGGCACTTTTATGAATGCAATTATGCATACAGGATTAAAAGGTACAAGTGGCGGGCGATTTGGTGAAAAGCCATCTACAGGTATAACAGAGGGATTGGTCAGGCACGGATTTATTTCCGGAAGATTAAAGACGGGGACACCTCCCAGACTCAAAAAAAGCTCAATAGATTTTTCCTTACTTGAAGAACAGCCTGGTGATATAAATCCCTCCCCCTTTTCTCACTTTACAAATAAAGCTGACTTCCCTAGTCTTCCTCAAGTGAGTTGTCACATTACTTACACCGATGCTGAAGTTCATAAAATTTTGGAGAAAGGATTTGACAGATCTCCAATGTTTACGGGCTTGATCAGTGGAGTTGGGCCAAGATATTGCCCATCTATTGAAGACAAAGTAGTTAGATTTTCAGATAAAGAGAAGCATCAATTATTTCTTGAACCAGAAGGTTTGAATAGTGATCAAATATATTTAAATGGATTTGCAACTTCCCTTCCCGAAGAAATTCAATTAGAAGCTCTTTATAAAATTAAAGGATTGGAAGAAGTTGAAATGGTTCGCCCTGGTTATGCTGTAGAGTACGATTTCTTTCCACCTCACCAGGTTGATTCTACATTGGAAACAAAGTTAGTAAAAGGACTTTATTTTGCCGGACAAGTTAATGGGACTTCTGGTTATGAAGAAGCCGCTGCTCAAGGTCTGATTGCCGGTATTAATGCAGCACTAAAAATTCATGGCAGAAAAGAATTTGTTCTTAAACGAAGTGAAGCTTACATCGGAGTTTTGATTGATGATTTAGTCACCAAGTCAACTGATGAGCCGTACAGAATGTTTACTTCCAGGGCAGAACACAGACTTTTATTAAGGCAGGATAATGCTGATCGAAGGCTTATGAAATATGGAAATGAGTTTGGATTAATTTCTAACGAACATTTTGAATTAGTTGAGAATCGGGAGAGAAAAATCAGTCTAAGTTCAAAAGCTTGCAGGAAACTAAAATTAAATGGTAAAGACATAAATCTATTTTTAGAAAGTAAATCATCCTCATCGATTGACTCTACGGAGACAATAGCAAATTTATGCAGGAGACCCGAACTTTCTTTAATTGATCTTATAAAATTAAATGGAAATGATTCTAACGAAGAAATAAAGTTTTTATTGGAAGATGAAATCGTACTCAAACAAGTTGAGATTGATTTAAAGTATGAAGGTTATTTAAAAAGACAGGAAGAGATGATAGCCAAGCTCGAAAAATATGAAGATAGTAAAATTCCTTTAACATTAAATTATTTAGATATCAAAGCATTGTCGGCAGAGAGCCGGGAAAAACTCAACAGATATAAACCCAGATCTATCGGCCAAGCTTCGCGAATACCCGGAGTAACACCTTCTGATATTTCTGTTTTATTGGTATATTTAAAACGTTAATTTTTATTTTTTTATGGCTGATAAGCAGGACCAATACTTAAAAGAACTTAACGTGTTTTGCTGGGAAAATGGTTTTAATCCAGAACCCACCCGAACCGAAAGACTCGCATATTTTGCCCAATTAGTAGTTGAGAAAAACAAAAAAGTCAATCTTATATCCAAAAGAGATATTGACTCAATTGTTGAAAAGCATGTTTTTATTTCAGCATACATCTCAAAATATCTTCCTGAAAAAGTAACTAAATTCTTGGATATTGGAACTGGTGGTGGATTCCCAGGAATACCGATCGCAATTATGAGACCTGATATTCGTGGTGTTCTGGTTGATTCTACTTCAAAAAAAGTGGATGCGGTTAAAGACTTTATAGATAAACTTAAATTAAGTAATGTAATTGCTGAAAACCATCGTGTAGAAAGTGAAGAGTTTATTTCACGCCATGGTAATTCATTTGATCTAATTGTAAGCAGAGCAACCGTACCGCTGATAATTCTTTTTCGCTACGCGGTACCACTGATAAAAGAAAAAGCTTTTCTTTTCGCCATGAAAGGGGGAGATTTAGATGATGAGTTTGCTAAAGCTGAGTTGAAATATAAATCATACATTAAAAAATCTACCGTTTACGAATTACATTACAAACCGTCTAATATCAGAAATGAAAAAGGGAAGAAATTGGTTTTACTTGAATTGCAGAAGTAATTGAAAATTAATTTAATATTAAACGGTTTTTAGGGTTCAAATAATTGAGCCCTTTTTTGTTGTTAGATGAAATCAGAGATAATACAAAAGATAATTGATAGTGTCGGCTTTCAGAAAATAAAATCCTCTATAACTGAGGATCATCTGCCAACTAAAGTAATATTTTGCTCACCGTTTTATGGTGCTTCCAAATCACTTTTAGTGCAAAAGCTTTTTAAGTCTGAAGATCAGATTATTCTTTTGATGCCTGATTCCAAAAGTGCAGAAGAAATATTTGTTGAACTAAATATTCTTGGATTGGGTGAGTACTTATTGATGGTTGATGAATTTGCAGGCGAAACAATTCAAGAGAGACTAACCAGACTCACAAGAATAAAAAGATTCATATTAGTTTCTACATACAATATTTTAACATTAAATCTTCCATTAAAAGATCAACTTGAAAAAGAGACAACCCTGATTCAGGTTGGAGGGAAAACCGGATATGATGAAATAACAGAGTACTTAAATTTATTAAACTTCAGAATAGAAAAATTTGTTGAGGCACCGGGTGAGTTTTCCGTCAGAGGATCAATTATCGATTTTTGGTCGTTCAGTGAAAATTTACCGGTTAGATTAGAGTACGATGGTGATTTTCTTGAATCAATAAGATATTTTGACGCTGAAAGCCAGCGCTCAATTGAGAAAGTTGAATCTGTTTCTCTCTCAGGAATAGTTAATTCCGAGGGAGAAATAATTTCTAAAATATTCGACTATCTTGATAACCCAATATTCATCTGCTCTTCATTTGAATTACAAAACTTTAGCAAAAATCAGGGGGAAGTTTTAGAGCCAACGCTTCCTGTAGATAATGAAGAAGAAAAACAACAAGAATATGAAACTGACGACGAATTCCCAGAGCCGGTTGAAAATAAGAATCCAGAACAAGTTTCTGAATTATTAAACTATGAGGATTTTATACGAACCAATGGAACCAGATGGATTATTGAAGAAGAAATTGCTTCATCAGAAAACAGGATTGAGTTAGGATTTTCTGAAACTCCTGTCATCAACTCCAATTATGAAATTCTATTTAAGGTATTAAAAGATTTTTCCGAAAAAAATTATGATATTTTAATCACAACCGAAAACGAATTACAAACTGCCCG
>JARRKF010000024.1:0-7110 GCA_037388405.1 Ignavibacteriaceae bacterium
TTTCACTCCGAATGCGGTTTGGATTACTTCCTTTGCCGGTGGATTAAGAAGGAGTACAGATATGGGTCAATCCTGGGAGAGAGTAGTTATTCCACCTGATGGTTTAGATTCAATCACTCCGAACGACACACTTGATTTTTGTCTATCTCCGGTATCGGGAAATATTTGCGGAGAAGGAAATCTCAATCATCGTGCATTTTCTGTCATTGCAGCCAATGATTCAACTCTGTACGTTGGAACCGCCAACGGAATTAATAAAACCACAAATGCTGACGATCAATTTCCAAGCTGGGTAAAATTCAATCATCAAAATCAGGAAGAACCGATAAGCGGAAATTTTATCACTGCACTTGGCTTTAACCCAAACACGAATGCTATTTGGGCTTCTACCTGGAAAGCTGAAGATCCTTTAGAGTTTTATGGAGTCAGTTCTTCTACAAATGGTGGAATAAGTTGGAAAATTTTTCTTCAGGATGAAAGACCTCATAACTTTGGTTTTAAGGGTAACCAGGTAATTGCAGCAACTGATAACGGCGCTTTCAGATCTTCAAATCAAGGTAATACGTGGATCTTACCAAATAATATTGTTGATTCAGAAACAGGTGTTTCTTTAAGAGCAACTGAATTTTACTGTGCTGCTTCAGCAGGTGATACAGTTTGGATAGGTTCTGATGATGGTTTGGCAAGAATAAAAGAAACCGGTTTTTGGCAGGGTGATTGGAAAGTCTATTTTGCATCTCAACCGCTAAAATCTGATAAAGAAACATATTGTTACCCAAATCCATTTTCACCCAGACAGGAACAACTAAAGATTAAGTACAGCACTGGCGGAAAAGATGCTGATGTTACAATTAGAATTTACAATTTTGGAATGAACTATATACGAACCATTATACAAAATGCACCAAGAAACTGAACTATTGAAGGTGCACCTGAATTTTGGGATGGACATGATGATAATGGCAACTTATTACCAAACGGAGTTTATTTCTACAGAGTTGATATTAATGATGAAGATCCGCTTTTCGGTAAAATAATTTATCTGCAGTAATTTGAAAAATCATTTATACATATTACTCATTTTATTAAGTGCTATTGCGTTTGCACAACCAGAGTTTTCTGAGCTGGCAGTAAAACCCGGAGCGTTCAGCAGAATTGGTTTCGGTGCACGTGGTATTGGAATGGGCAATGCAATGTCTTCAATAACTGAAGGTCAACTGGTTTCATATTACAATCCAGCAATAACACCATTCCAGGAAAGTAATTCTTTTCAGGCAGGTTACTCATTTCTTTCCCTTGATCGGTCACTTAACTTTTTAAGTTTTACAAGAAAGTTTGACTTTTATTCTTCAAAAGATACGGTTGCTGAAACACGCAAACCCAGAACAACAGCTGGATTAAGCATAGGTATAATCAATTCTGGAGTAGGGAAGATTGATGGAAGAGATAATAATGGTTTGCCAACAGGAGAACTCTCGACTTCGGAAAATCAGTTCTTTATTGGATTAGCTGCCAGAGTTTCAGAAAAATTTTCTTTGGGTGTTTCTGTTAAGTTTTTCTACTACAAGTTGTATGAAGAGATCACTACAAATAGTTTAGGATTTGATATTGGTGCTTTGTACAGAGTTAATGATAACTTTAATGTTTCTTTAGTAATTGCTGACATCAATAGCAAGTATAAATGGGATACTTCACCAATTTATGAGCAGGAAGGAATTATCAGCGAAGATAAATTCCCCAATCTTAGAAAAATTGGAGTGAGCTACAGAAACAAACAACTTGGACTTTTAGGAGCTATTGAATTTGAGAACAGCGATGTGAAATCAAATATCTTAAGAGCAGGTGTTGAGTATAACATTTACGATCAGCTTTACATACGTGGAGGATTAGATCAATTGAATCTAAATAATACTGACTGGCCTGTTAAACCTTCACTTGGTTTTTCTTATTTCAAAGCATTCAGTAGTTTTGTTGTAGGCGTTGATTATGCTTTCCAGATTGAGCAGTACTCAAGTTCTGACAGACATGTTGTTAGCGTTAATTTTAATTTTTGATTTCAATTTGTCATCCTGAGGAGCAGAGCGACGAAGGAATATTCAAAGTAAATTGTAAGATTGCTTTATCCCAATTTTCTCGGGATTCGCAAGGACATCAATGAAAAAATATAATATGAAACAAATATTACTATCATTATTATTATTAAGCTCACTTTCGCTTGCCCAATCCGCGGGAAACAGTGGACTAGCATTCCTTAAATTTGGTTTTGGTGCGAGAAATATTGCGATGGGAGACGCCGGTTCAACTGCATCTAACGATCTTTCAGCAATGTATTACAATCCTTCAAGATTAGTTTCTCTGGAAGAAAATGAAGTTATGTTTATGCATAATGAATGGATTCAGGATGTGCGTAGTGAAGTTGGTGGAATAAAATGGAATATGTTCAGTTTACCCTTTGCTGTTGGATTTAATGTAACCACAGTAAGTGATATCGAAGTCAGAGAAAAGCCGGGTGATCCGATCACAAAGTTTAATGCAAATTATTTCTTTGGTAGTTTATCTTCTGGTTTCACTATAGTTAAAGATCTGGATTTTGGAGCAACAATAAAATATTTATACGAAGGTTTGTTCAATGATGAATCAACAGGTTATGGATTAGATTTTGGCTTGAATTACATAACTCCCGTTAAAGGTTTAACAGCTTCCGCTGTAATAAAAAATATTGGTTCGATGGGTAAACTAAGAGTTGAAAGTACTAAGCTTCCTTCCGAGCTTCGGTTTGGAGGGGCATATAACATTGGACTGGAATCTTCAAAACTTGATTTTGTTCTTGCTGCAGAGTTTCAAAAATATCTAGAAACTGATGACATTCATATTAACACAGGCGGAGAAATAATTTACAATCAGGTGTTTGCTGCTCGTGTTGGGTATCAATCAGGATATGAAAGTCGAGACTTTACAGGCGGAGTAGGAATTATGTGGGGTAATTTCAGACTCGACTATGCTTATATGCCATTTTCGCTCGGACTAGGTAACGCAAATCTCTTTTCAGTTCAGTTTAAATTTTAATTTACTGTCTCTTCAAGAACTTCTGATATAGTTACACTGTGCTGGATAGTTACATCTATATATCTATTCTTTTTTATATAAAATTGAAGACTGGTTCTGTCTCCCTTGGGTGTATAAGTTTCTAGTGGTAATACTTTTACTGCATCTAATTCTTCTCCATACTGCCTGAAAATTTTCCACAATGTCTGAAATACCTGACCTACATTACTTTTAAAAGTTGTTCCCCAATCTTTAACAACCTTAACCACTTTTTCGTTTTTGAAATAAATAATTCCCACAGGATTATCTTTATCATCTGAAACATAAAAATTGCCTTCTTTGTCTTCGACAACATTTAACTCAGGTTTTAATAAATCCCAGATACTATCCATTGACATTCCTAGTTGTATTTCATTGCCATGAAATACCATTGTTGTTTCCTGCGGTAAAATACTTACTGAAAACAGAATAAAAACACAGAGAGTTTTCATTTAATCTCCAAGAAATTGATTTGTATGTACGAAATTTAAGAATGTGATTTTGATTAGACAATAATTATATAAAAGCGTCCCTGAAGAAATCCATACTTTCAAGGACGCTGAAATATAAAATCTTACTTGAGGAGGATCATCTTTTTTGTTTCTTTAAATGCTCCGGCTTGAATTGTATAAAAATAAATTCCACTTGATAAATTGGAAGCATTAAACTGAACATCATAAAATCCGGCTTGTTTATTTTCATTTACTAATGAAGAAACCTCATTCCCTATCACGTCATAAATTTTAATTGAAGTAAATGAAGCTTCAGGAATTGAATATCTTATTGTTGTAGATGGATTGAATGGATTAGGATAATTACTGTAAAGTTTATATTCTAAAGGATGATTCTGATTCTCATTAACACCTGTAAGTGTAATATTAACTGATGCTGAATCCCAAACTAACGGACTTTTATGACCAGCATTTACCGTATATTCACCTGGACCAGGAGCAGTAAGTGTAAATGGATTTGAATTTGTTCCATTATTTACAGCCACCACGGATCCGCTTCCATCAACAAGCTCACCCGCAACTGTGCCCGAGGTTCCAGACACTGTAATTTGAACCTGTAAATCATTAGCTGAAGCTGAAACCATACCATCCTGGAATGAGTGACAACCGCCACCACTGCATCCCGGAGTTGTTCCGTTAAAAGATGGTTGTGAAATATTTCCTTGAATTACTAAAAGAACTATTCCAGCAATCAAAAAGAGTAGTGTGTACCTCATATGCATCTCCTTGTTAAAACTAAATTGTTGTTATTTGCGTAATAATTATAATCAAATATTTATTTTCTAACAAAACTGATTTTTTACATTTTGGGAGGTAGATAATTACAAAAAATAGAGATTTTAGAAAGAGTATTATTTTAATAATACCATCTTCTTGGTCTCTACATAATTGCCTGACTTAAGTCGATAGAAATAGATTCCCGAAGTTAGGTTCCGTCCGCCATTTGTGGATTCACTGGAATGACTATTAAATTCAATTTCATAAGTACCGGGTTGTTTTTCTTCATTAACTAGAGTAGCAATTTCATTTCCAAGAATGTCATAAACTTTTAAAGTAACGATAGAACCTTCGATGTCGCTCAGGGTGACAGGCACAGTAAATTTTATTTTGGTTGTTGGATTAAACGGATTTGGGTAATTCTGATATAGAACAAAATCTCTCACAGATTCAATTTCATTTTTAACACTTGTAATTGAAGTTAAATCAATTGAATACATTGAACGACCAAAAGATGCTGCAATTAATGTTCGTGTTGGATTATGGAGAACAAGATCTGTTACCGGAGAGTTGGGCAAATTTTCTCCCAAATAGTTCCAGTTGTTTCCCAAACTATCTGAGACAAAGACTCCAACGTCAGTTGCAATGTACAATCTTAACGTAGAATCAGGATCGACAATAATATCATTAATCGGTGCATCTGGAAGGTTTGAAGAAATAGTTTGCCAGGTAGTTCCAGCATCAGTTGTTCTAAAAACGTGAGGAAGATATTCATCATACCTATAACCAGATAAAGTATCGTACGCAGTCATTGCATTGTTTGGATCAACTGTCACTCTTGTGACCCATCTTACTGGAAGAGGATTTGAAATATTTGTCCAGTTTGCCCCACCATCGAGAGTTACCCAAACATTTCCATCATCGGTACCAACATAAACCACATTTGTATCTGAAGGAGCAGAGGCAATTGTTGTAATTGTTCCATAAACCTGGTTTCCGGAAGGTTGACCATTTGTTAAATCAGGACTGATTGGAGTCCAGGAAACAGCACGATTCGTTGATCTGTAAAGACGATTTGAACCGAGATAAAGTTTTGCTGGATTTGAGGGGTCAATTATAAAAGGAGTGCTCCAGTTAAATCTATCGGAACCTGATACACCGTTCAATCCGTAATTAAAATTATTCCCACCGTCTGTTGATCTTCCAAAACCACCGTACTGGTATTCAGCATAAACATAGTTGTTGTTTGATGGATCAACTAAAACATAAAAACCATCACCTCCGTAAATTTGCTGCCAGCTATTTTGAGTTCCTGATAAAGTTCTGTTTGTTCCGTTATCCTGTGTTCCGCCATAGTATCTGTTTGGTATCTGGTAATCAACATCACAGGTATAGAATTGAGTAATTGGCATGGATGTAATAAAAGTCCAGCTTGAACCAGCATTTGTAGATTTATAAACCCCTCCGTCATTTCCAGAAACAATAAAATTTGGATTTGCGGAGTGAATGTACATTCCATGCTGATCAACGTGCATACTTCCTGAAGAATAAAACCAGGAGCTTCCTCCGGTTGTAGTTTTGTAAACATCCAGACCCATAACAAAAACATTATTTGGATTTGATGGATCGACACGAATATTTCCGAACCACCAGCCATAAGACGAAAACAAACTGCCGAGCGAGCCATCGTTTGTTCTCGTCCAGCTATCACCATTATTTGTTGATTTATAAACTCCATCAAAGTAGCCAATATCATCAGCGTAAATTGCATAAATAATATTTGGTGAGGAAGAGCAGATTGATATTCCGATTCTACCAATGTTTGGTGAATTATTTGGTAAGCCATTTATTAATTCAATCCAGGTTTCACCGCCATCGGTTGAGCGGTAAAGTCCGCAGGTTGGTCCGCCGTAGGATCTTTGATCCGGTCTGCGGATTCTTTCCCACATAGCTGCAAAAATTGTATCGGGCTGCAATGGATTAATTGCGATATCAATACAACCGGTTGAATCAGAAATGAAAAGTTTATTCTCCCAGGTTGCACCACCATCTGTTGAACGATACAATCCGCGTTCAATATTTTTTCCGAATAATTTTCCCATCGCACCAAGAAAAACAATTTGTGGGTTTAATGGATCAACAATTATCCTTGAAATATATTCTGTTGCTTCCAGACCAAGATGATTCCAGGTATTTCCTCCATCAGTTGATTTATAAACTCCGTTCCCGCCGTAAGTTACAGAGCCTCCGCCGCCATTTACTTCACCTGTTCCAACGTAGATAATATTTGGATTTGTCGGATCAACCACTAAATCCCCAATCGACATTGTATAAGTTTCATCGAATATTGGAAACCAGTTAAGTCCTCCATCAACTGATTTGAAGACTCCACCAGATGCTATACCTGCATATATTGTATCAAAACTTGTAGGACTCATTTCTATATCACTTACTCTGCCACCAATATTCGTTGGACCGAGAAGAACCCAGGGATTTGTTGATGAAGATTTTGATAAAGCTTTTAACTGTTTCGTTTGTTCAATCGCTTCATAATATTTCTCAAGCGGGACTTGTCCTATTGGATAAGCTCTTTGCATATAAAACCAATCTGATGGGAATTCATTTTCTGATAGTTTGTTCAAAGGACTTCTTTCAGAGATTGGATGATTGTAGAAAAAGATAATTCCTGTTATCAAACTAATTACAAATAGTGTGGTGCGATAAAGTAAATTTTTCATCAAAAGCCTTAGAAATTATTTTATAAGAATCATTTTTTTCGATTCGACAAAATTGCCAG
>JARRKF010000025.1:0-7107 GCA_037388405.1 Ignavibacteriaceae bacterium
GGCAGTGTGGGGGTTGGGCAAAATGATGATAATTTTTCAATGGATCTGGATGCCAGAAACTGGTCACTGGGATTCGATGTCGGCTGGGAACTGACGAAAGTAATTAACTGGAAAATATTAGACGGTTCGTTGAACTTCAATAATATTACATTAACTGAGACAACTGCTCTGATCGGTTCACCAACAGATGTAAAAAAATATAAAAGTAATTCTGGAGTTTTAGGTTACTCAATCGGAACAGGAGTAATAGTAGATATTTTTGAAGATTATATCAGCATTGAAGGTCTGGCTGGCTACACTTACCTGGTAATTGATAATGTTTATGATGAGAATGGAACCCCATTTCTAAATCCAGTGCAAATACCTGAACAGGCAATCTGGACTGATAGTAAATTTATCGATTCAGGTGGATTCACAGCTGTTGTTCAACTAAACGTAGGTTTTCCTCTTCATTAAAAAATAAAAGGTCCTTAGATGAAAAAATTGACTAGACTTGATACAGCTTCTCAAATTGCTATACGTGATTGTATGGGAGCAAAGAAAAATGAAAAAATCCTCGTGATTACAGATGAATTGAAAAGAGAGATTGGTTTGTCGCTCCACGAAAATGCTATTAGACTTGGTTACTTCGCCTTGCTGGTTGAAATGAAATCCGGAAAGATAAATGGGGAAGAACCACCATCTCAAATAGCAGAACTGATGCAAAAATTTGATGTTGTCTTTTGTCCGACTGCAAAGTCGCTAACTCATACTGACGCAAGAAGAAATGCTTCAGCAAAGGGTGTACGTATTGCAACTTTTCCTGGAATAACAAAAGATGTAATGATCCGCGGGATGAATGCTGACTATAAGGCAATTTCAAAACGAACAATTAAGCTTCAGAAAATTCTGGAGAAAGGAAAAGAAGTTAGAGTAACTGCACCGGCAGGTACTGATATTAGTTTTAAAATTGCTGGAAGAAAAATTATTCCTAGCAAAGGCTTATTTCATGCAAAAGGTGAAAGCGGAAACCTTCCGACCGGCGAAACATTTTTAGCTCCTGTTGAAGGAACATCTAACGGAGTTTTTGTTGTTGATGGCTCAATGGCAGGTTTGGGTTTAATAAAAAATGCAAATATCAGAATTGAAGTAAAAGATGGATTTGCAACAAAAATTTCCGGTGGAATTTTAGCGAAAAAATTAAAAACAATGCTCGATAAAGTTGGAAAAGATGCTCGTAATATTGCGGAGTTTGGAATCGGAACAAACGATTCAGCGAAGCTTAGCGGAGTTTTGCTTGAAGATGAAAAAGTAATGGGGACAATTCATATTGCACTCGGTAATAATGTTTCAATGGGCGGAAGTGTAAATGTTCCAATCCATCTTGACGGAGTTGTAAAAAAGCCAACTGTCTGGATGGATGGTAAATTGTTGATGGAAAATGGATCTTTTCTAATTTGATTTCAAAGAATTGCTGTAAAAGTAAGTAGGAGTATATATAATCCCATTTATACTCGCAGATATCTTTTGTATTTTTGCCATAGTTATTTAATAATTTTTGGAAGCATAGGAATATAAAATGTCCATAATACCTATCACTGTTTGCGGTGATAAAATATTACGAAAAAAGGCAGCGAAAGTGACTGAAATTGATGATCAGGTTATCGGAACAATTTCCGATATGTTTGAAACTATGCGGAATGCGAATGGGATTGGACTGGCTGCAAATCAGATTGGAATGAACAAGCAAATTTTTGTGGTTGATATTTCTCCCGTTGAAGGTTATGAAAGTTACAAACCTCTTGCACTCATCAATCCAAAAATTGTTTCAAGATCCGATGAAACTGTTTCGATAGAAGAAGGGTGCTTGAGTATTCCTGAATTACGTGAAGAAATAATAAGACCTAAAGGAATAAATATTTCTTTTTACGATGTTAATATGAAAGAACAAACAATAGAAGCTGATGATTTACTCGCTAGAGTTATGCAACACGAATTCGATCATCTGAGAGGTGTTCTGTTTATTGATTACCTTGATGATGAAATGAAAAAAAGGTATAAGAAACATCTTTCAAAAATTAAAAACCGAAAGCTTGATATAGATTATCCCATAAGTGCATCTACAGATTACATGTTAATAAAGTAGGTTTTCCATGAAAATTATTTTTATGGGCACACCTGATTTTTCTATTCCTTCTCTCAAATCCATTTATAATAGTGAACACGAACTAATCGCAGTTGTAACCGCACCTGATAAGGAACGGGGCAGGGGACAGAAAGTTACATTTACACCTGTAAAGCAGTTTGCTATTGATAATGATATTCCAGTTTTTCAGCCAGAAAAATTAAAGAGCAATATTGAATTTGTTGATCAGATGAAGAAGCTGGAACCAGATCTGTTTGTTGTTGTTGCTTTCAGGATTTTACCGAAAGAAATTTTTGATATTCCTAAATATGGATCATTTAATCTTCACGCTTCTCTTCTTCCAAAGTATCGTGGCGCTGCACCAATACAATGGGCTTTGATAAATGGTGAAACAGAAACCGGGCTAACCACATTCAAGCTAGCCGAGAAAGTCGATACGGGGAATATTTATTTACAGAAAAAAGTGGAAATAAAACCGGATGACAACTTTGGGACTTTGCACGATAGACTTAGCGAATTAGGCGCCGAAGTTGTTCTGCAGACTATTCAATTAATAGAAAACGGTAACTCCCAATTATTAAAGCAAAATGATTCGCTTGCTTCTCCCGCTCCAAAAATAACAAAGAAAATTTGTCGGATCGATTGGAAAAAATCTGCCGAGAATATTCATAATTTAGTTAGAGGTTTATCTCCATATCCAGGTGCATTTTTTGTTTTCAATGGGAAGGTGATTAAAGTTTATAAAACAGAAATTATTCAAAGAAACGATCTCAAGCCATTTGAAATTCATCAGTCAAAAACTGAACTAACAATCGGTTGTGGATAAAATGCTTTAAGAATTCTTGAACTTCAGCAGGAGGGGAAGAAACGGATGAATGTTGAAGAGTTTCTAAGAGGATTTAAGTTTTTTTGATTCAATCACCTGTTGGAATAATTCCTTTATTCTCTACCATCAGCATCACAGTTTTTTGTGGTGCTCTTGTTCTGTGTGTTACATTTTTAGTAATTGTTACTCCCTGCCCGGGATTCAATTCAATTGTTTTATTTTCTAAATCAACAAAAAGCTTTCCTTCAAGCACAAAAAAGAACTCATCATCATTTTCGTGTTTGTGCCAATGATATTCCCCTTCAACAATTCCTACTCTTACGACGCTCCCATTTACTTCCGTTAAAGACTGATTGAACCACTTATCTTTCGTTTCCTCTACTATTTGGGGAATATCTACCACCTCAAAATGTTTATACTTTACATCGAGTTTTGTTATGTATTTATAATTATCAGGCATAAAAGAAATAAGATTTATGTATAAAAGATTATTTAAAATTTCTGATCTTTCCCCTGGTGAAACACGATTTGCCAATTGCCATCCTTGTTTTTCCAGATTGATGTTCGTGATGATTTTACTTTCTCTTTGTTATCGGAACTTTCCTTTTCAACCTCATAAGTCGCAAGAATTGTCTCTGGTGATATTTCAATTGTATTAAAATATTGGACTATAAAATTTATCTTTCCCTGACCTGCGAGATCATTTATAACATCTTCTTTAGTGTATTCTTTCCCCGAGGAACTAATTTCAACAAAATCATCAGCAATTAATTCATTAAGCCGTTCTTTTGATTTACGAACTTCCGGCTGGAGTAATTCAAGTTCGAGTGCTTTTATTAATTCTGAAATACCCATTTTATTATTCCTCTACTAATATACCCATTTTACCCATTTGTGAATCACGGATTGCTTCCATTATCTGAGTGTGATTGTTCATTACAAATGGACCGTATGATACAACTTCTTCATTTATTGGTTCGCCTGCCAGCAAAATTGCCCGTGTTGTTTTAACAGCTTTCGCTTTAATTTTAGAATCATCATTTTCGAACCAGATTAAATTTTTTCCTTCAACTATATTTGAATCGTTAATAATAAGTTCACCATCAAGTAGATACATTAGAGTATTCTGGTTTGAAGGGATTTCGAAATCTATCTCGCCATCTTTTTCAAAATTGAATCTTAGAACTGTAACAGGAAAAAAATGATTAATTGACCCATTTAGATCTTTGAATCTTCCTGCAACAACTCCAACTTTAACTTTATTATCATCAGAAATAAATTCCGAAGTATTCTCTTTGGTTAAAGCTGTGTAAACCGGTTGTTCCAATTTGTTTTTTGCAGGAACGTTTAGCCAAAATTGGATCAATTCAAATTCTCCACCCCTTTCAGCAAGTTCTTTGTATGGTCTTTCACTATGAGTGATTCCCATTCCGGCAAACATCCATTGTGTGCCGCCTTCCATTACAACGCTGTTATTTCCTCTCGAATCACGGTGATGAACTCCTCCTTTAAAAATTAATGTTACAGGTGAGAATCCTCTGTGAGGATGCGGTCCGACACCTGCATCGTTCTGCTTTTGATTTCCTTTAAGATTATCATTCCAGTGATGAATTAATAAAAACGGATCGAGCTGATCCATAAATTGGTTTGGTAATGGTTGGTCTAAAATTATTCCACCCATATCAACTTTTTGACTTTTAATAATTTTCTTTATCGTTCTCATATTTTAATTCTCCGAAACATTTTTTAAAAATCCATTTAATACCATATCGCGTTCACCAATCTGCTGTCTCCACATAGCATAATATAATCCTTTCATTTCAATTAAGTCTTCGTGTTTGCCTGACTCAACAATATTTCCACGTTCGAGTACGTAAATTCTATCTGCGTGCATTATAGTTGAAAGCCTGTGAGCGATCATAATAGTGATAAGATCTTTTCTTAGTGATATTTCTCGAATAGTATTGCTAATTTCTTCTTCGGTTAATGAGTCCAATGCAGAAGTTGCTTCATCAAAAACTAGCAGACTCGGTTTTCTTAAAAGTGCACGTGCAATTGAAAGTCGTTGTTTTTCACCACCACTAACTTTTATTCCGCTTTCACCGATTTTTGTATCAAGTCCACTCTCTGCTCTTTCAAGCAATGATTGTGCAGCGGCTTTATTTAATACCTCAATACAATCATCTTCAGTCGCATCAGGATTCACAAATAATAAATTTTCTTTTATGGTTCCTGAGAATAATTGAGTATCCTGGGTTACAAAACCGATCTTTTCTCTTAATTCATCAAAATCAATCTTATCTGCTGAAATTTCATTAAAAAATATTTGACCTTCCTGAGGGGTATAAAGTCCAACTAATAATTTTACCAGAGTAGTTTTACCTGCACCAGATGGACCAACAAATGCAACGGTTTCGCCTTCATTAACTGTAAAAGAGATTCCATTTATAGCATGTTTATTCGCGGTTTGATGCTGGAATTCTACATCTTTAAAAGTTACAGATTTTATTTCACCGAGTCTTACCGGTGTTGATGGTTTACTTTCAATTGGCTTGGAAATCAATTCTTCAAAATTGTTTAAAGAAACTTCGGCTTCACGGTAAATATTAATTATATCTCCAAGACTTTGAAGCGGACCGAAAATGAAAAAGGAGTATATGAATAAACTAAAGAATTCTCCAACTGTTATATGTTGAGTAAATATTAGATAAAGCATTACAAACAAAATAGTCGTTCTTATAAAATTGACTGCAGTACCCTGCATAAAGCTTAAAGTTCTTATATAACGAACTTTTTTTAATTCAAGATCAAGAATTTTATCTGTAGTTGAATTCAAACGATCAATTTCCTGGTTTCCGAGACCAAGACTTTTTACCAGTTCAATATTTCGCAACGATTCTGTGGTAGAACCAGCAAGTGAAGTTGTTTCAGATACTATTTTTTTCTGGATATTTTTAATTTTTTTGCCAAGCACCGAACTTACAATTCCCAATAAAGGTATCGAAGCAAAAAATATTGGGGCAATCACCCAGGAAACACTTATAGCATAAATTGTAACGAAAATTACTCCTACCAATGTTGTGAAGAGTATGTTCACGGAAGCAGAAATTAATTTCTCTGTGTCGCTTCTTACTTTCTGTAAAATTCCAAGCGTCGTTCCACTTCTCTGGTCTTCAAACTGATAAAATGGAAGCAGAAGTGAATGCCTGATTCCATCAGTATAAATCTTTGCACCGAGCTTTTGAGTAATAACATTCACATAATAATCCTGGAAATTTTTTGCAACTCTTGATATAAAAGCAACTCCAACCGCAGCGGCAAGCAACAATAAAATTCCTTTAAGAAACTGCTCGGTAGTGTATTGATTAAACTTGGTAGCATATTTATCAATCACAATTCTGAAAATCCAGGGATCCAGCATTGAGAAAATCTGATTAATGGCAGCCAGAAATAATGCAAGAATTACCAGCTTCCAATAATTTTTAAGATATGAATAAAGCAACTTCATAGATTTGTTGTAAGATAAGAATAGTTGCTTCAATTATAAAAGACAAACATTGAAGGATAATATTAAACTTTATTTGTCTCTTTGGAGAATCGTTTATTTGGAAGAAGTAATATTTAGCTTAGATAATCTTTATACACAGATATCAAACAACTATTTTTCTTCCCTTTGTTTCAGGAAATACCCAGATCCATGCGCCGGTCAGTAAAGCAAACAAAGCGGCGAGGGATATTCCACCTCCAAGTCCGTACTCTTCTGCAATTAAGGCAATTATAACAGGTGTGAAGAATTGTATTCCGCGAGCTAAATTAAATGCAGAGCCCATAGCTGTGTTTCTTATTTTGGTTGGAAATAATTCTGAGAAAAGCGGACCGTATCCACTGAACATTCCTGTTCCAAACCCGACAAGAAACATAAATGCTAAAGCAAGTGAAGGATAAACTACAATCACTTCCCAGAAAATAGTAATCATCACTAATCCAAATGCCATTATAACCGAGTAAATAGTATATGCAGGTCTTCTTCCGAATTTATCTGCCATTAAACCAAATGTCAAATAACCGAGCAATCCACCTGCTTGCGTCACTAACATCCAAACAGCAGATTTTGCAGTTGTAAATTGTCTTTGCTGATGAAGATATCCAGGAAGCC
>JARRKF010000026.1:0-12141 GCA_037388405.1 Ignavibacteriaceae bacterium
ATACTCAAGTTTAAAAAAATCCCGGTTTGTCACCAGGATTTTAGAGTTTTTACTGAAAATATATCAATTAGACTTCAACCTCTTTATTTTTAATTTTCGACATCACAAAATCGCGGTTCAATCTGGCTATATTTGTAACTGAAATACCCTTAGGACATTCCGCTTCGCATGCATAAGTGTTGGTGCAACTGCCAAATCCTTCAGCGTCCATAACAGCAACCATATTCATTACACGTTCGTACCGTTCAGGTTGCCCTTGAGGAAGCAGCGCAAATTGAGAAACTTTTGCCCCGACAAATAACATTGCTGAAGAATTTTTACACGCTGCAACGCAAGCACCACATCCAATACACTCAGCTGCATCTAAAGATAATGAAGCAACTTCTTTGGAGATGGGTATAGCATTTGCATCTGGCGCACTACCTGTATTAAAAGAAACATAACCTCCGGCTTGTTGAATTTTATCAAATCCGGAGCGATCAACGATTAAATCTTTAATAACTTTAAATGCTTTAGCTCTAAAAGGTTCTATGTAAAGTGTTTCGCCATCTTTAAAATTACGAATATGCAATTGACAAGTAGCCGTTTTAGGAAGAGGTCCGTGCGGGTGCCCATTAACTACAAGACCGCAGGTTCCGCAAATTCCTTCTCGGCAATCGCTTTCAAATGCTATAGGAATTTTCCCTTCTTTTTCTAGTCTATTGTTTAACTCATCCAGCATTTCCAGTATTGAAGCATCGGGTGAAACTGTAATTTTAAACTCTTCAAAATTACCTATTGCTGTTTGAGACTCTTGTCTCCAAATTTTCAATGTCAGGTTTATATTCTGATTATCCATTATTTATAACTCCTTGTAGCTAATTCAACAGACTCAAACTCAAGTTCTTCTTTATGAAGATTCCATTTGCCGGCTTTTTCAAATTCCCAGGCTGCTACATACGCATAATCTTTATCGTTCCTCACTGCTTCTCCGTCTTCAGTTTGATGTTCTTCTCTAAAATGAGCTCCACAGGATTCATCCCTGTTCAGTGCATCAACAGCCATTAATTCTCCAAGTTCCAGAAAATCAGCAACCCTGCCTGCTCTTTCCAGAGTTTGATTTAATTCTTCTCCTTTTCCAACAACTTTAACATCTTTCCAAAACTCATCACGCAATGCTGTAATATCCTGAATTACTTTTTTAAGTCCAGCTTCATCACGGGACATCCCAACTTTGTCAATGAGCAGATGACCTAATTTTTTATGAATTTCATCGACAGTTTGTTTACCGTTGATTGATAAAAGCTTGTTAGTGCTTTCCTTTACCTGTTCTTTTGATTCTTTAAATTCGGATCCGTTTACATCTGCTTTGGTCGGTTTTTCACTTCCAAAATAATTACCAATAGTATAAGGTATCACAAAGTAACCATCAGCTAAACCTTGCATTAAAGCACTTGCGCCAAGCCTGTTTGCACCATGGTCAGAGAAGTTTGCTTCGCCTGCTACAAATAATCCGGGAATATTACTCATAAGATTATAATCGACCCATAAACCACCCATTGTGTAATGTGGTGCAGGATATATTTTCATTGGGACCTCATACGGATTTTCATCCATAATATTCTGATACATATCAAAAAGATTACCATATTTTTCTTTGATAGCATCAACTCCCAGTCGATTAATTGCATCGGTAAAATCGAGGTAGACTGCTCTACCACCATTAATTCCACGTCCTTCATCACAAACATATTTTGCACTTCTTGAAGAAACATCTCTTGGTGCTAAATTCCCAAAGGAAGGATAGCGTCTTTCAAGATAATAATCTCTTTCATCCTCAGGAATTTCCTTAGCAGGCCTGTGATCATTAACTTTTTTAGATACCCAAACTCTTCCATCATTCCTGAGACTTTCGCTCATCAGTACTAATTTAGACTGACCTTCACCATGAACAGGAAGACAGGTTGGATGAATTTGAGTATAGCAGGGATTTGCAAATAATGCTCCGCGTTTATGAGCTCGCCAGGCAGCAGTAGCGTTACATAACATTGCACTTGTAGATAAAAAATATACGTTGGAATAGCCGCCGGTAGCAAGTATAACTGCCTGTGCAGTATAACTTTCTATTTCACCTGTAAGAAGATTTCTTACTGTAATACCTTTTGCTTTTCCATCAACAATTACAACATCCAGCATTTCTCTGCGGTGAAACATCTTTACGTTACCCAACTTAATTTGCCGATTCAAAGAACTATAAGCACCAAGCAGAAGTTGTTGCCCTGTTTCACCTCTTGCGTAAAATGTTCTTGATACCTGTGCGCCACCAAAAGAACGATTGGCTAAAGTCCCGCCATATTCTCTGGCGAAAGGTACACCCTGGGCAACACATTGATCGATAATATTGTTGCTGACTTCTGCTAATCTATAAGTATTAGCTTCACGTGACCGGAAATCGCCTCCTTTAATGGTATCATAAAATAATCTGTAAACAGAATCACCATCATTCTGATAATTTTTTGCTGCGTTTATACCGCCCTGTGCAGCAATTGAATGAGCACGCCTGCTTGAATCATGATAAGTAAAAGCCTGAACTTTATATCCTAACTCTCCTAAAGTAGCAGCAGCAGATGCACCTGCTAATCCGGTTCCAACAACAATTATATCAAATTTTCTTTTATTAGCCGGATTAACCAACTTCATATTAAATTTATGGTTTGTCCATTTTTCGGAAATATTTCCGGCAGGGACTTTTGAATCAAGCTTTATCATAAGCTACCTCCGTAAAAAAAGAAAAAGTAAATTGGCATAGAAACAAATCCCACAGTCATAATTATTGCATAGATGGAACCGATTACTTTAACCATCGGAAAATATTTTTTATTATTCCATCCAAAAGTCTGGAATGCACTTTGAAATCCATGATTCAGATGAAAACCCAAAAGTAATACAGCAATTATATAAAGAATTACATACCACCATATTTGAAAAAATCCGATAACAATATTATAATATTGATGTGTATTTGCTAAACCCTCAGGATCATGAACATTAAAACGCCAGAAAAATGTTCCTAGGTGAAGAACAAGAAAAATAAATATTATTGAACCTGTAATAAAAGTTGTTCTTGAAGAAAACGAACTATTTTCTGATGAAGCATTTATCACATACTTACCTATAAATTTACCCCCCTGAGTTCTCTTATTCTCTAACCACAATCGAATTCCGTTAAAAATGTGAAGAACAAATGCAGCAAGAAGAACAACTTCAATAACCCTAATAAGAGGTTTAATGACGTCAAGAGTTTTAACATATCCATTAAATACTTCGGGACCGAAAAAGAGCGTGATATTTCCGATCAGGTGAACTATCAGAAAGATTAAAAGAAAGCTCCCTGTTAAAGCCATAAAAAATTTCTTTCCAATAGAGGAATTAAAGAACTTCAGAAACCAATCCATAAGCAGACTCCTTTTTCGCAAGACCTAAATGAACAATTTTAGTAAATGAAATATGACATTGTTTATGTTCACCTGGTGATGGAAAGTTTATATTAGAGAATTTGGTATAATTGTAGCAAGTCTATTTTTCTTACTTATCATTAATTGATAATTTTAATAATTATATAGAATAAAATAATTATCAATCAATCACCCATTATGAATAAAACACTACATAAACTTTATGTCGGACTTTTTTTATTTGTCGGCATCAGTGTTACTATTCTTCTCGTAATTAATGGATACAATTATTATTCAACTCCTCTTGAGGAAAGATTTTTTAACGCTCAGCATACTTTATTAAAACCGAGTGGTGCATGGGGACATGGTTTTGGAATTATCGGTACGCTTATGATGATTATTGGAGTTGGAGTTTATATGATTCGTAAAAGATACAGAAGGTTGTTCAATTTTGGCTATCTAAAACACTGGCTCGAATTTCACATTTTTCTTTGCTCGGTTGGACCCGTTTTAGTTCTTTATCATACTGCATTTAAATTTGGTGGAATAGTCTCGGTAAGCTTCTGGAGCATGGTTTTGGTTGTGCTTAGTGGAGTAGTTGGCAGATTTATTTATCTTCAGATTCCAAGAACAATTCAGGGAAGAGAGCTAAGCATTCAGGAGATTCTAGATATGAAAGAAGAAATGATGATAAAAGTTAGAAGTGTCCTCAGTGAAGATTCTTCAACACTTGCAGAATTTCAGAGGATTTCTTCTGCTGATAGATATAAATCGGTCAAATTATCTGCCGCTATCGGTTATCTACACCGAGATTTTTTTGATATTAAGAGAGTATTAAAATTATTTAAGAACAGAATTAAATTATTGGGTATCAATAAAAGCGAAAGAACTGAATTAATTAAGGCAGCAAAATCTGAATTGACTATGGCGCGAAGGATTGCTTTCTTACGGACGTCGCAAAAATTCTTTCAGATGTGGCACATTTTTCATCTACCATTCGCCATTGCTATGTTCGTAATTATGATTATTCATGTTGCCGTAACAATAGCTTTCGGATATAAATGGATATTTTAGGTAACCTTAAGTCTACTAAAGAGGAATAAAAATGAAATTCAAACCAATTTATTTATATGGATTAATTGCGCTCATTGCAGTTATTGTTTTATTTATAGTCGCATCTCAAAACACAGAAGAACCAACAGTTAACGTTTCATCTGAGTTAAATCAAAACATGCCGAATGATGATGTTCATAAAAACCTGATGAAACAAGGTGGTAATCAACCGAGCAAAGAAAATGTTTCTGAAGAATACCGAATAAAGATGGCTGAATTGAAAGCTGAAGTAGAAAAGAATCCGGATGATACATTAGCATTAAAAAAATACGCTGATTTCCTTTCTGCCTCGCATAAAATGGATGATGCCATTACTTATTATGAAAAAATTCTAAAAGTCGATCCCAAACGTGCAGATATCCGATTTGGGTTAGCAGTGATTTATTTTCACAAGCAAGATTATGGTAAATGCGAAGATGAAAACAATAAGGTTTTATCTTTCGATCCAAAGAATCAAATGGCACTTTATAATCTTGGTGCTGTTGCTGCAACAAAAGGAGAAATCAATAAAGCAAAAGATTATTGGAACCAGGTAATTAATATCAATTCAGAAAGTGAAACTGGTAAGCTCGCAGAAGAATCACTTAAAAAATTGTAATTTCTTGCCATCAATTAAGAAATCTTTACTCATTATTCTTTTCGTAAAATTAGTAATTGGCTGATTTCTTGATAAATTTTAATGCTTGCCAAATAGCATTTAATTTGCTGATCATCATCATCGAATAGGCACCAATCCAAGATTTGGAAGTTTTAATAGAAAACATAGTTTCGTATTTATTAGTAATTGGATTCATTGTATTCCTTTTCATTTACTTCACGAGAAAAGGAAAAAAGAATTCTCAGAAAACAGTTACTAAAATTGCTAAAGCCAAAGAACTTGGTTTTCATGAACTTTATTGCTGGTGAACTTGGAGGAATGGGACTTATTAAAAATGCAGTTGAACAGGGAAAGCAGGCAATGGGATACCTTGCTTCCAAGTTAAAAAGCAAAGTAAAAACGGAATTCGATGTAGTTATAGTTGGTGCGGGACCAGCGGGAATTTCAGCAACTTTGGAAGCTGCTAAAAGAAATCTAAAATTTGTTACACTGGAACAGGATACTTTAGGAGGAACTGTTTCCAATTTTCCGAGAGCAAAGATTGTTATGACTTCATCAATGGATATTCCATTGCACGGAAAAGTTAAATTATCCGAAACTTCAAAATCGGAATTGATCGAACTGTGGGACGAAGTACTTAGCAAGAATAACATCAGTATTAATGATCAGGAAAAAGTTGAAAGGATTGAAAAACAAGGGGATACATTTATTGTTCACACTTCTAAAGATCATTACACAACAAAAACCATCCTTTTAGCGATTGGAAGACGAGGTTCACCAAGAAAACTTGGAGTGCCCGGAGAAGAAAAAGAAAAAGTTGCATATCGCCTTCTTGAACCTGAAATGATTCACAACCAAAAAATATTAGTCGTTGGCGGTGGTGATTCTGCAATTGAAAATGCACTATTACTTGCTGATGAAAAGAATGAAGTGACTCTGTCATATCGCGGTGAATCTTTTTCCAGACTGAAACCTAAAAACTTAGAAAGAATTAATAATGCTTCACGAAGTAACAAAGTTAAAGTGATATTAAATTCCGATGTTGTTGAAATTCTGGATGATACAGTAATACTAAATGTTAAGGATAAGGATGAACACAAGGTGATTCAAAATGATCTGGTCTATATTTTTGCAGGAGGAATATTACCAACAAAATTCCTGGAAGAAATCGGAATTAGAATTACTAAAAAATTTGGTGAAGCAATTCTGAAACACTAATTGTTCTGGAGAGAACATTTTTAAAATTCAGTTTTACATAGTAGTATTATTTATACTTACTTCGTTTAAAATTTTTGGACAGATATCTCCCGGAGATTTGACCACTGCTCATGCAAATCTTGAAGGAATGAGCAACTGCACAAAATGCCATGAAATTGGAGACAAAGTTCATAACTCCAAATGTCTTGATTGCCATTCTGAAATTAAGTCGTTAATTAATTCTGGTTCCGGTTATCATTCTAGCTCAGAAGTAAAAGGAAAGGATTGCTGGAAATGCCACAGCGAGCATCATGGTCGAAATTTCAGAATAATTAATTTTGATCCAAATTCATTTGACCATAATAAAACTGGTTTTACTCTCACCGGAAAACATTCAAATACCGATTGTAAAAATTGTCACAAACCTGAATTCATAATAGATAAGGATCTAAAGTCAAGAAAAGATACTTACCTCGGATTAAACTCAAATTGTTTTTCATGTCACGATGATGTTCATCAAGAAACTCTTGGTGATAATTGTTCATCCTGCCATAACACAGACGCATTTAAACCTGCAGCAAAATTCAACCACTCAAAAGCTGCCTACAAATTAACGGGTGCTCATCTTCAGGTTGATTGCATTGGCTGCCACAAGATTGAAGAGAAAAATGGAAAGAGGTACCAAGCATTTAAGAATCTTGCTTTTAAGAATTGTAACTCCTGTCATAAAGATCCTCACAACGGAAGCTTCGGACAGAATTGCTCTAGTTGTCATCAGACCTCTAGTTTCAAACAAATTAATTCAGGAGCATTTGATCATAGTAAAACAAATTTTCCACTTGTCGGTAAACATAAACTTGTTGCCTGCAACAATTGTCACAAGAATCCATCCGGTTACAAAATGAAATTTGCGCTTTGCACAGATTGTCACCAGGATTATCATAAAGCACAATTTGTCGTCAACAATTTCACAGAAAATTGCGCAGACTGTCATAACGAGAACGGATTTTCACCTTCTTTATTCACTGTGGAAATGCATAATAAAACCAAATTTCAAGTTACCGGTGCACATTTAGCAGTCCCCTGCCAAAGTTGCCACTATCAACAAAATCATTGGCAATTTAAAGGCATCGGAATTGAGTGCATTAGTTGTCACAAAAACATTCATGAGAAAGAATTAAAAACTGAATTTTTACCCAATAACAAATGCACTGCCTGTCACCAAACCGAAAACTGGAATACTATTTCTTTCGATCATGGAAAAACTGCTTTTCCTTTGTTGGGTAAACATAGTAATGTAGCTTGCGGTAATTGTCATCATAAAACAATAAATGAATCCAAATCAATCTTATTTAGTTCATTAAATAAAGATTGCGAAAGTTGTCACTCTGATATTCATTTTGGGCAGTTTAAAGTTGAAGGAGTTTCTGCTTGCGGACGATGCCATTCGTTTGATAACTGGAAACCAGAAAAATTTGACCATAACAAAACAGAGTTTAAATTAGAAGGTGCGCATAAAAATATTGATTGCACCAAATGTCATCCTAAAGTTGAAATAAATGGAAATACTTTTACAAAATTTAAATTAGAAGACTTTAAATGCGCTTCTTGCCACAAAAAGTAATTATCTTTTTTATACTTTCAATTTCGGTGTTTGCACAATCGCCGCATGGAAAGAATTTTAATTTCGATTGCGAACTCTGTCATCAAGCATCAAGCTGGAAGATCGATTTATCCAAAGTTAAATTCGATCACGGAAGTACAAAATTTGAATTAGTCGGACAGCACAAAGCAGTAGATTGCAGAAGCTGTCACGTTAGTCTGGAATTTTCAAATGTAGAAACAGACTGCATATCCTGTCACACAGATATTCATCAGGGAACAGTTGGTAAAGACTGTGCAAAATGTCACACACCAAAAAATTGGATGGTTCAAGATATTAATGGACTTCACCAGAAAAGCAGGTTCCCTCTTTTAGGAAATCATATAACCGCAGATTGCCAGCAGTGTCACACTCGTTATGTTGATCTTTATTTTGAACCGCTTAATGTTGATTGTTATTTCTGTCATTCAAATGATTATAATGCAACACAAAATCCTGATCACATAACTGCTGGATTTTCTACTGAATGTCAGGAGTGTCACCAAATTACAGCTTCGAGCTGGAATACATTAAACGTAATTCATAACTTCTTTCCTCTTGTTGGCGGTCACGCAATTGCTGACTGTTTTGCCTGCCACGAACAAGGAGGAAATTTTTCCGGATTATCTCCGGAATGTTATAGTTGTCATGAATCCGATTACAGAAATCAAAATAATGATCCGAACCATGTTACAGGAAACTTCCCTACCGATTGTACAATCTGCCATACCATAAACGGATGGTCACCTGCAAACTTTAATCATAATAACACCGCTTTTCCATTAACAGGTAAACACGTTAGTGTTGATTGTCAGGATTGTCATTCAACCGGTTATACTGGAACGCCAACAGATTGTTACTCCTGTCATCAACAGGATTATGAAAATACTGAAGATCCAAATCATGTCCTTCGTGGTTATTCAACAGATTGTACAGAATGTCATACAACAAATGGATGGGATGAATTAGTTAACTTCGATCATAGTACAACTCAATTTACGCTAACCGGTGCACACATAACAACTGATTGCAGTAGTTGCCACCAGCAAGGATATAGTAATACGCCAACCGTAGGTTTTAGTTGTCACGAGACCGATTATAATAATAGTACGAATCCAAATCATACGGCAGCTGGTTTTCCAACTACTTGTCAGGATTGCCACGAAGCTATTGCCTGGACTCCGGCAACATTTGAGCATGACGGACAGTACTTTCCAATTTACACAGGGAAACATGCCGGCGAATGGACACTGTGTTCTGATTGTCATGAAGTGCCAAACAACTTTGCTGAATTTACTTGTATCAGTTGTCACGAACATAATCAGCAGGATATGGATGATGAGCACCAGGGTGTTGAAGGATATATTTATGAAAGCGGTGCTTGTTTTGCCTGTCACCCAACTGGTGAAAAAGGAAATGCATTCAATCACTTCAATTCAAATTTTCCATTAACAGGTGCTCATACAACAGTGAATTGTCAGGACTGTCATCAAAGCGGATACCAGGGCACTCCAACAGAATGCTTTGCTTGTCATCAGAATGATTATAATAATTCTTCTAATCCCAGTCATTCTCAATTAGGATTATCGACTGACTGTACAACTTGCCATACAACAGATCCTAACTGGCAGCCAGCTTTGTTTCCAATTCACAATCAGTTCTATGAACTGGTTGGTGCTCATATAAACATAGCTAATTGTGCCGATTGTCATAATGGAAATTATAACACTACTTCTAACACTTGCATTGGTTGTCATCAAAATGATTTTAACAATACAAATAATCCTCCACATCAGGCATTAAATTTTTCAGTCGATTGTTTGGAATGCCACACAATGAATGGCTGGACACCAGCCAATTTTGATCATACTTTCTATCCTATTTCAAGTGCACATAATAATGTTGCTTGTGGTGAGTGTCATTCACAAGCTAATTACCAGCAACAGTGCTTGAGTTGCCATCTTAATGATTTTAATGAAGGACATAACCCAGGTGATCCAACTGATTGTTGGGCTTGTCACAGTACTTTTAATTGGGATTCAAATTTTAATCATAATAGTACGAATTTCCCTCTAACAGGTGCTCACATTGGTTTAAGTTGTCAGGATTGTCATTCAGGTGGCTATCAGGGAACACCAACCGAGTGTTTTGCTTGTCATCAAACTAATTATAATAGTACAACAAATCCTGATCACCAGGCTTTGATGCTTCCTACGACTTGTGAGAATTGCCATACAACAAATCTAAATTGGACTCCGGCAACTTTTCCAATTCACAACCAATTTTTTGAATTACTTGGTGCCCACACTAATATTATTAACTGTAATGACTGTCATAATGGAAATTATATAAATCCACCAAACACTTGTATTGGCTGTCATCAAAATGAATATAACAGTACAAACGATCCGCCGCATCAAATATTGAATTTTTCATTTGATTGTTTAGAATGTCATACGATGAATGGCTGGACTCCGGCGAATTTTAATCATTCATTTTATCCTATCTCAAGTCATCACAATAATGTGAATTGTAACCAGTGCCATTCACAAGCTAATTATCAACCGCAATGTTTAAGTTGTCATTTGGATGATTTTAATGAAGAGCATGACCCCGGAGATCCGACAGATTGTTGGAATTGTCACAGCACATATAATTGGGGAAATAATTTTGACATTAAGACCACACCCAGACTATAGGTATGCGAAGAAATAGTTTGAAAATATTATTCTTTCTTTTAGCTGCAACTGTTTTTGCGCAAACAAGTGACACTAAAATTATCATTGGAAGTGTCAGTTACATTTCTTCGCAGAATATTTATGTTCAATTTGAAAATACTAATGGAATCGAAATCGGTGACACTTTATTCATCAAAGAAAAAAATAATTATTTACCTGTAGTTAAGGTCGAGCACAAGTCTTCTACATCCTGTTCCGGCTCTGAAATTTCAAACAATAAACTTGGAGCTAAAACACAACTGTTCGCTTTTGTTAAAGTAACTAACAATCAAAATACAGAGGAACAAAAAGATTCAGTCACAGCTTCACCAGTTATAGTTCCCATAGTTACTGAAGAAACTATAAACACAAAAACCACTCTTGAATCTATACCAACTTTATCGGGAAAAGTCTCAGTACAATCTTATTCAAATTTTTCAAATAACTTATCAAGTGTTGATTATCAGAGATGGCGCTATACTTTTCAGTTGAATGCCGGTCATATTGGTAATACAGGTTTTTCATATTCACATTACTTAAACTTTGCTTATAGGGCAGATGACTGGCAAACAATTTCTTCAAATGTATTTGATGCTCTGAGAGTTTATGACCTGGCATTAAAGTATGATTTTACTGAAAGAACTTCAGTCTGGCTGGGAAGACATCTTAATAATAAAATATCAAACATAAGTTCGATTGACGGATTGCAGTTTGAAACAGGTGTGAACGAATGGACATTTGGAGCTGCTGTAGGTTCGAGACCTGATTTTAATAACATGGGATTCAATACTAAATTATTTGAATACGGCGCTTATGTAAACAGGTTTGATCCAATTGCTTTTGGTAATATGCAGAACACACTTGGTTATTTTGAGCAGACAAATGATTTCAAAACTGATAGAAGATTTCTGTACTTCCAGCATTCGAACTCAGCAATCCAAAATACAAGAATTTTTCTATCAACCGAAGTTGATATTTTCAAAAAAGAAATGGGTGAAAGTAAATCCGATTTCTCACTTACCAGTCTTTATTCATCAATTAATATTCGACCGACTGATATCTTCTCAATATTTCTTTCTTATGATGCAAGAAAAAATGTTATCTATTATGAAACTACACCCGATACTTTACAGGCTTTTATTGATAGAGAAACCAGACAGGGATTTAGAACAAGAGTTACACTTAGACCAGTAAGAAGTTTGTATGTTGGTGCAGATTACGGATACAGATTCAGAAAAGGAGATCTGAAACCTTCAAATAACTATGGTGGTTATGTTACTTACTCTCAAATACCATTAGTGGAAACAAGTCTAACGATTTCATACAATAATTTAAGCAGCAGTTATGTTAAAGGTGATATCTGGAGTGCAAATCTAACCAGACCGATTATTTATGGATTTGATATTTGGCTTGGTTACCGGTTTACGAATTACAAATTCG